>CALKAN010000218.1 GCA_937983035.1 uncultured Paenibacillaceae bacterium
ACCCCAGGAAAAGGCGGCACGCAGGTCGATTTTGACTTGGAAAACGGCGAAAAAGTTTCCCTGCCTGTCTTTAACACGGTTCAGGAAGCCGTAGACGCCACCGGCGCGAATGCTTCGGTCATTTACGTACCGCCGGCGTTTGCTGCAGACGCGATCATGGAAGCGGCAGATGCAGGTTTGGAGCTCGTCATTTGCATCACGGAAGGCATTCCGGTACTGGATATGGTCAAAGTGAAAAAATATTTGGAAGGAAAGCCGACGAAATTGATCGGCCCGAACTGTCCGGGAGTCATTACCCCAGGCGAATGCAAGATCGGCATCATGCCGGGATACATTCACAAGCCTGGCAAAGTCGGCGTCGTATCCCGCAGCGGCACGCTGACATATGAAGCGGTGCATCAATTGTCCACTCGCGGCATCGGTCAGTCCACAGCGGTTGGAATCGGCGGCGACCCTGTGAAAGGCATGGAATTCATCGATGTGCTGGAAATGTTCAATAACGATCCAGACACCAAAGCAGTCATTATGATCGGCGAGATCGGCGGAACAGCAGAAGAAGAAGCGGCAGAATGGGTGAAAGCAAACATGACGAAGCCGGTAGTCGGCTTCATCGGCGGCAAAACTGCGCCTCCAGGAAAGCGGATGGGCCATGCAGGCGCCATTATTTCCGGCGGCAAAGGAACGGCTGCTGAGAAGATCGCAGTGATGGAAGCTTGCGGCATTCGAGTCGCTCCAACTCCGTCTGACATGGGAGAAACACTTGTCAGCGTATTGAAAGAAAGAGGGCTGCTGGAAGTCTGCACAACGGTGAAAGAATAATTACAGACGATTTGCGGTTGAAACAGAAATAAATTTTTATTGCTTGATTGCGCAATTCAATAAAGACGATGTAAAAAGGTAAGCAACCTTTCATTTCCTGATTGCAGGATTTGAAAGGTTTTTTTCTTTTATGGATGGATAGAAAGGATGGATGAACATGAATGATTCAGAAATTTTATTTGGTCTGCAAGAACTGCAAGGCATCGGTTGGAAAACAATCGCCCGGCTGGCAAGTCTTCCTGTTCCTCTGTCGCAAGCGGTTCAGATGAAAGCGAGCGAATTGGCTGCGCTGGGAATCCCCAGGCAAAAGGCAGAACAGATAAAACAGCAGCTCACGCTCGATTTCATTCGGCAAAGGCAAGCGCTTTATGCCAAACATCACATTGGCGTGCTGACAATCAGCGATGAAGGCTACCCGCCCATGCTGCGGGAAATCGCGCAGCCTCCTTGGGTATTATATTACAAAGGGCGGGCAGAACTATTCATGGAGCCGGCCATCGCCGTCGTGGGCACGAGAAATCCAACTGTATATGGAAGAAAAATGGCTTACCGATTAAGCAGGCAGTTAGCCGAAGGCGGTTTCGTCATCGTCAGCGGCCTTGCGCGGGGCATAGACGGGATCAGTCATTTGGCTGCTTTAGAAAGCGGCGGCGCTACGATCGGCGTAACGGCAGGAGGATTGGATTTTATTTATCCGAAGGAGCATGCGCCGCTGTACCGAACAATCAGCGAAGAGGGCTTGATCGTTTCAGAATTTCCATTAGGGACGCAGATTCGGAAAGGGATGTTTCCGCTGCGAAACAGAATTATTGCCGGACTGTCTTCCGGCACGGTCGTCGTTGAAGGCGGGCTTGACAGCGGATCGCTGATCACGGCCGAAATTGCCTTGGAAGAATCGAGAGATGTTTTTGCCGTTCCGGGTCAAGTTACTTCCCCAAAAAGCGCGGGCGCGTTGACATTGTTAAAAGACGGCGCTAAAATTGTTATCTCGGCACAAGATATATTTGAGGAGTATGCACATAAGATAACATTAAATCCAAAGAATATAACCAGGCATCAGTCAAAATTTCAAATGTCTCTGCATGAAGAGGAGCTTTTTCAACACATTGCTTTTGAACCGCTCACAT
>CALKAN010000219.1 GCA_937983035.1 uncultured Paenibacillaceae bacterium
GTGCTGCATTCCGGCCATTTTTCAAAGATATTTAAAACGCGCATGGGCACAACGTGCAATTTGAAATGGAGAGAAGAAGGAGAGAAGGAACGGTTGTGGGTTACAGCGCCCGGTCATCCGATCGTTGAAGGCATCGGCGAATATTTTGAGCTGCCGCATGAAGAGATGTACGGCGAACATTTTGACATTCCGGAGCCGGAGGAACTGGTGCTGATCAGTTGGTTTGAAGGCGGCGAAGTGTTCCGCAGCGGATGCACGTATACGCGCGGACAAGGGAAAATTTTCTACTTCCGTCCCGGACATGAGACGTATCCGACTTATTATGATGAGAATGTGCGCACGATTATTCGAAACAGCGTCAATTGGGCGGCTCCAAGCAAGCGTCCATATCCGAAATACGGCAATTTCACGCCGGCGCTGGAAGAGATTAAATCAGGAAAATAACAAAGAAACGGCAAAACTCCCTGCAGTGCGGTTGCCATGCTTTCGCTGCAGGGAGTTTTTCGTGATCGCTCTAAATATGCTGAAAACGGGGGAGATGCTGCAGCATGAGCGATCATGTTCGCATTACGAATGGACAGTTAACAATTGCAGGCTTGTCAGACGTTATTTATTGCGGCCTTTTCCTGTGGCAACAACTTCCCAAATCACAGGTTCTGATTCATTGCCAGCCAGGTCGACCGCTCGAATGATGATTCGATTTCTGCCAAGAGAAAGCTCGACATCAGCGGAGAAACTAAGGTCATCTTCCAGTGTTGTCTCCTGATCGTTCACGTAAACGATGCCTGCTTCATTCAGCGACCCGTGCAAAGCGTACGTTCCTGCCGGAGCCATGTCATCCATGCCGTTGCTGCGGCGGGGATCGTTATGAATCGTGATGATCGGCGGTGTACGGTCGATGGATACGACAGCAGGCTCTGAATAACTTCCTTCACCCGTGCCGTGATCGTAAGCGGCCACAACATACGCATACGCGCCTTCTTCGCTTGCTTCGTCCGTTATGCTCCGTGATTGGACTTCAGATGCAATCAAGTGATAACGTTCGTCACCATGTTTGCGGTATACATTGTAATAAGCCGCGCCT
The DNA here is from genome assembly GCA_937983035.1 of uncultured Paenibacillaceae bacterium. Lineage (GTDB taxonomy): Bacteria > Bacillota > Bacilli > Paenibacillales > CALAME01 > CALKAN01. The sequence goes on from CALKAN010000219.1 coordinate 1,085, forward strand.
TCCACTTCGCTCCAACTCAGCGTGACGATGCCGTCATCATTCAAAGAAGCATTTACGGTTTCGGGCGCTTCCAATGAGAATGAGCTGATTTGAATATTGTCTAAATATTGGTCGGACGTGCCCCACGTATGCGATTCAAACACATTGATTTTTTCTGCTGTGCCTTGGAATGGCAGCGTGCCGGAATGTTCGCCGTTAATGTATATGACAAATTGTTGCGCAGGCACGTCAATTTCGATGCGCACGTGATGCCATTCGTCGAGCGAGAAGCGGTTGTTCTCCGGAATGAGCACTGCATCGCCTTGATAGCGGAAATACCAGCAATATTCGTATTCGCATCCTCTTCCATCCCCGGTAAAGATTTCAACATTGTTTTTGCTGCCGTCCATGACCCGAATCGCTCTGGCAAACGTGCTCATCTCTTGCTGCATGTAATCTAATTCCACGACCATTTTGCCGGTTTGCGGTTCGAAGCTGCGCGTCAGATACGTATGTGAACTGCTGTTGTCGTACAGTTGGACAGCCTTCTCAGAAAGGTTGCCGACGGAACTTTCCGGAATTGCTGCAACAATCGCATAATTTTGATCCGTATCCGGACGTCCTTCGAAACCGGCAGGAGGCCGCGTGCCGACGGGCTGGTTTTCAAAGTCTTCATCGATTAAGCGGGCAAGCAGCTGCTGTTGCCCAAGCAAGGCGCCGTTTCGTTCTGGAGAAGTCAAGCTGCTGTCCCCGTAATCGTTGGCTGCGCGAATGACGTAAAAGTAGTTTACGCCCGGCTCGAGCTGGGCATCGACATATTCGGTTTCTGTCACTGTGGCGATCGTTTCATACGGTCCGTCTTTGACCGTGCTGCGCTGAACAT
>CALKAN010000220.1 GCA_937983035.1 uncultured Paenibacillaceae bacterium
TCCTGCCCATCCAGTTCATTCGTTTCTACTTCGGCATTTTCCAGCGCTTGCTTTTTTGCTTCATCCGACATTAAATTAACCTCCTAATTCTTCGCCCGCCTTGTTCATGCACGGCAAAGAGATCTCAATCTTAAATTATATACTAATCTGTGATGCATTCACAGATGGTTAACATACTTCAGCTTGCGGCACTTTGCTCCAGAGCGCGGATGCGCCGCATGATTTCCTCCGTTGCTTCTTCCAATTGCTCCGGCGTTGCCTTTCCGTTCTCTTCAAATTGGATCGGTTCGCCGTAGACAACCTTCATTTTGCGGAACGGTTTGTAATCTCCTGCTACGGCTACGGGAACGATCACCGCGTTTGCTTTCATGGCGAATGTCGCCGCGCCTCTTTTGCCGATGCCGCTCGTATTTTTGCGCGTGCCTTCAGGGAAAATCAGCAGCACTTGTCCTTGCTCAAGCAGCTGCAAGGTCAGCTTCACAGATTCTTTGCTGATTCCTCCGCGCTTGACAGGATAGGCCCCGAGCTTGCGAATCAGCGATCCAAAGATCGGCACTCCAAACAATTCTGCCTTCGCCATAAAACGAACGTTTCGCTGAAGCGAGACAGCCACTGTCGGCGGATCCCAATTGCTCTTATGATTCGAGCATAAGATCACCGGTCCTGTCTCAGGAATGTTGTGAAGCCCGATTGGCTCTAACCTAAAATAAATGCGGTAAAAAATGCGTAACAAAACTCTGAGCCAAGCATACAGCATCGCCTATTCCCCCGTCATCCGCTTTCTGCAAATGCGCAAAATCTCCTCCACTACCTCTTGGACGGTCATGTCGCTGCTGTCAATGACCGTTGCATCTTTTGGAACGATCAACGGCGAAACTTGCCTGTTGCGATCCATTTCGTCCCTTGCTTGTATTTCTTCCTGCAGCTTGGACATTTCGATCGGGTTGCCGGGATCCTGAGCTTTCATCTCTTGGTAGCGCCGCTTTGCCCGAACTTCCACGCTTGCGGTTAAATAAATTTTAACTTCTGCATCCGGCAAAACATGGCTTCCAATGTCTCTTCCATCCATAACAACCCCCTTATGTTCAGACAATTTCTTCTGCAAATCAACCAGCTTCGTCCTGACTGCTTCGATTTGCGCTATGCGGGACACAGCGCGGTTAATCTGAGCCGTGCGCAGCTGAGCCGTCACGTCTTCGCCGTCCATCCACACTTGCTGTCCGTCTTCCGTCGGCTGCAGCTCAATGCGAGTGTCTGCGGCAAGTTGAATGATTTCATCGGTTTGCTCCAAATTTAAGCCGCTGCGCAGCACCTTTAATGTTACCGCTCGATACATAGCGCCAGTATCAATATAAATATAATTGAGCCGCCTGGCCACTTCCCGAGCGACAGTACTCTTTCCCGCTCCTGCCGGCCCATCGATTGCGATATTTATGTTAAAGCTTGTACTCATTTGCACCTGTCGTCCTTCCAACTTCTGTCGCGTCAGTAAAAAAGCAGGCTTGGCCTGCAGGATAAAGTAAATTATACCATAGTTTCTAGCGTTTGCAAAGTCATTTCACCATGAACCGCCTCTTCCTTGCAGGCTTTCTCCATGCTCCATCCATCGTTTGGCTGCTTCAATCTGAAACGCGATGCCTTCCTCTTTATTGACTTTGGAGTAAATGGGCAAATGGCCGGCGATGCTTGCCAGCCATTGCATGCTGATCGTAAGGACTGCCAAAAAAAGGAGCAGTTTGATCAGAGATCGCTCAATGCGGTTTGAAAATTGTATAAAAAACTCTTCAAACGTTTTTTCTTTCTCCATCTTCTCACCTTGGACCTAACTCCAATTCACCGCTTGCTCCATGGACAGCTGCTCTTTGCTTGAAGCGGTCTTCATTTTCGATTCGTGTTTTCGGCGTTCATGGAAGCATTAACTTCAATCGTGTTCAGACGCTCCATTTTTTCTTCTTGCCCATTGTTGCCGTTAATGAAAAGACGATACATGCCTCCATTGATTTTTCCGGTAAAAGCATAGCAGACAACTTCTTCCTGTTGATCATTTTCAATTAATGCAAGGGCATGGCTTAACACTTCGAAATCCGGATTCAACGATTGTTTCGCTTCCTCGATCGAAATGGACGGCATGCTGATGTCGCGCGGCTTATTCTCGAATACAAAATCTGTTGCTTGCAAACCGACAATTTCGCCGTTATCCAATGCGACATTGACAGTGATTTTTTTCGGAAACACGATCACGTCATCTTGCACTTCCGCTAAAGTGATCGCAGCTGTTCCGCCGTATTGATCGTGATTAATGACCGCCAATTCCCCAAAATCATGCTGCTTGGCGAATTGCTTAGCTTTTGCCTGCGCTTCAAGCAAATTGATCGTTTGACGGCCGGTCTCTCTTGAATTCAGGAACCAGATCATATGTCCGCCTTTCGCGGTGTAGTCAATATTTAAATAGCCGCCTGTTTCATTCGGAATCGTTACGCTGTAAGTGTGCATTTTAGTGTTTTTTCCATTTTCAGCGACGGCGATTTGGTCCTTGTTTTGAATATTGAAAAATTGGATCGCTTTATTTTTCACTTCTTCGGGAGTTGCCAATGGTCCGGAAAGTTCTTGAAACTGATCTTCCCTGGAGGCCGCCTTCATCGATGGGTCCCAGCTGATCTCGCTGAACCCTGTCACTTTTTGATCGACTGTTCTAAAGCCGTCAATAATTTGGTTGTCCAAATTTTCGTCCTCGGAAGCCATCGCCAATTCAACATCCATCCACCGCAAATTGTTTCCGAGCACGACCGCTTGCACGCTGCGCAATTCTTTTGCGATTTCATCTGCTCTTTCGTACAAAGCTTTCATCGTATCAATCTGTTCCCGGCTAAGGGGCTTCTGCCCATAATCTTCGATCGCAGTTCGATAAGAGAAATTCGCCATATTCGCTAAAAATTGATTTGTTTCGTGAAAAGGCATGAGCGTGAGCGGCAGCTGGCTGATTTCAGACTGCGCTTCGTTTGTAATGCGCCATACGTTGAGCAAACATTTCCGATGGAACGTATGCGATGCAGCATTGACCGCCAGCGCATTCCCTAATTCATCATGGAGCAAATCGATATGATAAGACAAATCGTGAAAAGCGCGTTGGTATTGATTTTCCGCTTTGATCAAAATGGAATTTTTCTCTTGGTTTTCTTGGTAACCCCAAACTAAAGCTCCGACTAATACGATTGCCAATACGGGAAACATTACTGCGCTTAATCTCCGGTACATAAAAAAAACTCCTTTCTTCAAATACGCGTTAGCGTTAGTTTTTGTGGAAGAAAGGAAGTTTATTCATGCTTTCACAGTTGTTCGATATGAATGTCCAGTTCGGATGAATTATTGCATAAGCAGCTTTTAAAACCTGTGTTTATTTTGCCTTTGTTTTTCCTGCCGCGAAGAATGAATCGTTCGCCGCATTTATTGCATCGAATGGTTACTTTGTATCGTTCATGGCTCATGCTTACAACCTCCAGCTGAAATGCAGGTGAAATCTATTGTTTCTATTGTAGCCAGATTCCTTAAAATTCAACCTTGTTATCACTGGAAATTTGACGAAACGGCGAACGGTGGTTGGCCAGCCTTACCTTTTTTAAGCTGCGCATCCAAAGGATGATCATAAAAACGGAGATGACCGCAACCCAGCTTTCCACCGACAGCAATATATAATCGTACAAGCCATGCCAAAAGATCGGATATGCAATCGCAGCTGTTAAATGCTTCTTGCGGGCTTCTCCATTAAATTTCGCTTTTCCCATATAGTAACCCATCGTTACGGCAAACAAGGCATGGCCGGAAACCGGCAGCAGCCCTCTTGTCAGCAAAGCAGCAAAAGAAGCCGAATGAGACCAAATATAAAAAATATTTTCTAAAGTGGCAAAACCTAATGAAACAGCAGCAGAATAAACAATCGCATCATACGGTTCATCAAAAACCGGATGATGAAAGATCATATAATAAAGAAAAAACCACTTCATAAATTCTTCGATTGCCCCTGAAATAAAGAACGCCAGCCAAAAATCATTATAATCAAAAGCCAGGATAATTCCCCGCTGAATCACGATTGTCGGAAGCACAATTAACACGCCGACCAGAAACATCTTGATCACGTATCGAAACGGCTCCGGTTCATAACGATCTTCCAAATAAAAATATATTAACAGCGCGGCGCCGGGGGCAATTGCTGCTGCCAAAATCGAGACTGCTGCCATTTTCTCCTCCCTTCCCTCTAAACATCACAAAACAACCCACAAAGAGCCCCAGCGCCGTGCACTGGACACATTCCCTTTGTGGGCGTGATTCCATTTATTTCAAGCTGCACATTATTTAAAATAAGAACAAATAACTTTCACCGCATCGTCCGACACGATGACCTTTCCGTATTCTTCCAGCACTGCCCGCGTGACAGTCGTCGCGTTCCCGTACTCAGATAATATGGCGATCATCGTTTGATAACGATCTTCTTCCATTTCCACCGGATCGAGCTGCAAAATATACCTGTCATTATAGTAGAACAATGAACCGCCATTCACTAAATAGGAATTAATCGCTTTGCAAGCTGCAGCCATGTCTTCAAAATCTTTAAAGCTGTAGGAGATGATATCGGAATGCTCCAGCGTTACTTCTAATTCAAACAATTCATCATCGTCCATATCATCATAATCGTGTTCATCCGCCTGCCCCCTCGTGACAATGACTACCATCCCTTGAGCGGGCATAGCGAATACCTCTACTGCAAGAGGGCCGGATGCGTCAAATCCAAGCTCGGTATAAGCCTGTTCCATCATTTCGCTGAACAATTCATGTACTTTGGGAATCTCCCTCCACATGTCTTCTTTTTGTATGCCACGCTCCGTTAGATCATCGAATGTGAGGAAAATTCTAATTTTGTCTTGACTTAACCGTTCAATTTTCATGACACGGACCCTCCCTTACACTGTCTATTATCTTTATTTTATGATTCGTTTCATCTTTATGTGATCATAGAATTGCCTAATCATATGTTACCACTATTTTAACATGATTGCACGCAAAATATATGCAAAAACAGAAAAATCATCTTCACTACGCGGAAGTAATGAAGATGATGTGAAAAGCATCAACTTTATTGCGTATAACTTGAATCGCTGTCGCTTATTATATCGTCCACTTGTTTTTTCAGTTCAGGATCTTGCTGAACGATTTTTTCCAATTCATTCATGCCTGCTTCCGAGTGACTGTTTTGACCATGGCTTTCCTGCTGTTGTTTTTGATTGGATGAATTGGATGACATCATGCCCATGAAAGCACTCATGGCTTTGCCCGACAATTCTCCCATGTTCATGTTCAAGCTGCCTTTATTTTTTGACCAGTAATAAGCAGCAGCAGCGCCGAGCGCAGCCCCCATAAAAAATCCCATTCGCATGCAATATCCCTCCATTTCGATTTAGGATTTCGTGTTTAGGTTCTCCAATCTGAACAAACTCATGCGCAGATGGCATAAATTTTCACGCGCGTTTATTCACGTGCTTCACTATGGTAAAATAAATGATGTAAAATTCAACGAGTCAGGAGAGATCATAACATGAAATGGAAGTGGCTTGCCGCGGTCATGCTCGTTTTTGCCGCTGCTTGCGGACAAGGGTCAAGCGATGCTTTGGATGAGCGAAATGCTTCCGGCATTGAAAACGAGCTCGAAGCGCCTGCCGTAAGCAGCGCAAACGATGACAAGGGAAAACAAGAGACAGAAGAAGCGTCCGAAGAAGGCATGACAAACGAACCGGATGAGGATGAAGCCGAACTTCCGAACGTGCCGGAAGAGACAGCAGAGGCAGAAACCTTGTACCGAATGACGGAAATTTACACGATTGTGCCGATCGAAGAAGGCGCGGATAAAAACGTCGTGCTCTTGACTTTTGACGACGGACCGAAAGATGAAACCATGGTGACGACCATGCTGGAAGTGCTGGAAAAGCATGAAGCGAAAGCCATCTTCTTCGTGAACGGATTCCGCGTGGAACAAAATCCTGAGCTGCTTAAAATGATTTATGAAAAAGGGCATGCCATCGGCAACCACAGCTGGGATCACATTAACTTAAGAGAAGCATCCAATGACCAAATCGATCAGCAAGTGGAAGCTGTGCAAAGAAAAGTGGAAGAGCTGACGGGAGAAGCGCCGCAATTTTTCCGGCCGCCGCACGGAGCAGGCAACGATTATTTGAAGCAAAAAGTGAAGGAAGAAGGCATGCTCTACATGACGTGGTCGACAAGTCCCGAAGATTGGCTTGCGCAAAATCAAACGGCGGAAAAAGTCATTGAGTTAACGCTGGAACGCGTTCACCCCGGCGCAAATCTGCTCATGCACGAAGTGCCTTGGACCGTGGAAGCTTTGGATGAAATGTTGACGAAACTGAAAGAGAAAGGCTATGCCTTTGTCGATCCGCACGCAATTGAAATTGCTTTGGATTAACCTTCATGAAGATGATATCCCCATGCAATTAATGCGATGGTCAGCACGAGAAACAAAAACGTAAGGATAAAGTAAAATATCCGGGGATACTTCTCTTTCTCTGATGAATGAAGAACGCTTCTGGGAGGAATTGCTTCCTCCCATTCGTTTTCTTCTTGCATCTCTTCTCGCTGACTAACATCCTTCAATTGCTTCATGTCTTACTTTCCCTCCGATATTTAATCACGCATCCTAAAATAAAATCGATCAGAAAATGTGCTGTGACCGGCGCCCAAAGCGAGCCTGCCTTAATGTAAATCCAGCCGAGCCCGCAGCTGATGCCGAATACCGCAGCCGTCATTAACCATTGACGCAAATATCGAATGTGGACAGCGGCAAAAATGACGCTTGTCCAAATAAGACCAAGCTGGTGCTGAACGGCCCCGCGAAACAGCAGCTCTTCCGCAGCAGCAACGGTCAAGCAAATGATGAAAATATGCCAAAGCGGCCTCCGCTGAAAGAGTCGTTCATTGATCCCGCCGTCATCCAGCCAATGTTTCGGCGCAAATTTCTCGATCAAAAAATCGGCAGCCAATACGGCCGCAGCTAAGCCTGCTCCCCACCAAATCGGCTTCCAATCAGCCGGCAGCTGAACGAGCTGCAATAACGTTTGACTCGGCTGCAGCCAAATGATGACGAAAGCAATCAATAAAGCTATGCCTTGAGTCAAATACAAATTCAAGAGCAATATGCGATCGTCCAAAGCCTCCAATTTCACCTTTTGCAGTTTCAGCCCAAATTTTCTGTTCATCTTTCCCAACTTGCTTCCGCCAAACCATCGTTTTTTCATAGTATATATATTCTACCATATGATCGGGCGATGGACATCCAGAACGGACCCGTTCGAATGGGGTTTCGGATAAGTGCGCATTCGCATATAAAGCCAGAGAAACAGTCATCGAATGAAAGCTGCTGGAAATTATAAGTTGCAAATTCGCATGACTATGCTTTAAAATAGGGGCTAATGTTGCAATATATCAAATGATTTATTACATATTTTGAAGGAGGATTACATGATGACTGAATTAGTCGTTGACGCAAAGATAGAAATTCCAACAGGGAGCCAAAACAAATATGAATATGATGAGGAAAAAGGGGCATACGTGCTCGACCGCGTCCTCTATTCTCCCATGCATTATCCGACTGAATACGGCTATATCGATCAAACATTGGCATTGGACGGCGATCCGCTTGATATCCTCGTCCTGACCACTTTCCCTACGTTCCCGGGCTGCATCATTCAATCCCGCGTCATTGGCGTGCTGGTCATGTCCGACGATAAGGGCCAAGACGAGAAACTGCTGGCTGTGCCGACAGAAGATCCTCGCTGGAATGAAGTGAAAGATTTAAGCGATGTGCCGGAACATATTTTGAAAGAGATCGCGCACTTCTTCCAAGTGTACAAAGACTTGGAAAACAAAACCGTAACGATTGAAGGTTGGAAAGACCGCGAATTTGCAGCTAAACTGTACGAAGAATGCGTGGAACGGTATAAAAATGGTCAGAATGGGTAATTATACGATTGACAATTTAAAAACCGTTTGATAAATTATAGACATAAATTTGAATAAGAGACAACAATGATGATGGAACCAAGTACAGGTTAAGCCTTCAGAGAGCCGGGGCAGCTGAAAACCGGCGGTGTAAACTGTACGGAGCATTCCGGAGTTGCGGCATTGAACCTTATGCAGTAGATGCCGACGGCCTGATCCGTTATCTTGCCTGCTAAATAAGGCTGATCTTTGGTATGTTTAAGGTCAGCGAACTAGGGTGGCACCACGAAGTGAAAACTCTCGTCCCTATTGCTTTTTGTGATGGGATGGGGGTTTTTTTCATTTGAGAACAAAAAGGGAGGAATTGCATGATGTTCAAAGTACTCATTTCTGATCCGATCAGCGATCAAGGCATTCAAAAACTGCATGACGCCGAAGATGTTGAGGTGCACAAACAGACCGGTCTTTCCGAAGAAGAGCTCATACGCATCATCGGGGATTATGACGCGCTTCTCGTAAGAAGCCAAACGAAAGTCACCGAAAAAATCATGGAAGCCGGCAAAAATTTAAAAGTGATCGGACGCGCTGGAGTCGGGGTGGACAACATTGACTTGGACGCGGCAACGAAACACGGCATTATCGTCATTAATGCTCCGGATGGAAACACGATTTCAACCAGCGAGCATACATTTGCCATGATGATGGCAGCAGCACGGAACATCCCGCAAGCTTATAAGAAGACGATCAGCGGAGAGTGGGACCGCAAATCGTTTGTAGGCGTAGAACTGAACAATAAAACGCTGG
>CALKAN010000221.1 GCA_937983035.1 uncultured Paenibacillaceae bacterium
ACGAGATTAAGCGTTGTGACTGGAGTTCAGACGTGTGCTCTTCCGATCTATGATCCCGTTCAAACCTTGGGATCTCACTTGCTCCAACACATGCGCCGCTTTTCGTTTTGCCAGCAGCTGAACCGTTTCATCCGGCGGCAGTTCAGCCGGAATCGATTCATCTGCATCGCTGGCCATGATGTGCACGGGCAAGCCCAGCATTTGGATTAATTCTCTTCGTCTCGGGGAAGAGGAGGCGAGGATTAAACGATATGTTTCCAATGGAATGACTCCTGTCATATCATGATATTGCGGTCATGAGCAACCGCTGCCCATCATCCGATAACATCCGGCTTCGGTTCGCTTCGCCAGCTTGCACAGGCTGAACAGCCTCATGCAAATCGGTTCAAGGCAAAATGTTTGCCTTGCTGCCGGATGGTCGTTGATGATGCAGGAAAAACAGATGAGCCGGGAAAGGGGCTGCAATGAAGCGTCAGGCAGAACGGCGTCTTGCCGATTGCCAAAAAAAGAATAAAATCAAGCGTATTTTCTCAATTGCCGCATCCTTTCCTGACAAAAATATAACACCTTAAATTGTATAATACGAATTGTCAAGATGCAATACAAACCGAATTTTTTGCATCATGCGAAAAAAGGCTTTCCAGCAGCTTTTTTTTGTCTTGTTGCTGCTGGAAAGCCCGGAATGGCCGGCGGGTTCGGCCGCGCCATGCGGCGGCGCTAAGCCGGCGTGACGGCCGCAAGCAAACTTCTTTCCAAAAAAATATATTGCATCATTGCGGTCTGCGCCTGCCATAAATAAGTATGATTTGGATGTTTGCTGTATTCGGCGAAAGATTCTACGGCCGTATTCATAAAAGCGTTCATTCTGCCCAAGTGCGCCCGGATTTCAGAAGACGGCGCCGCGCCGGACACGCTGGCAGCATGGCCGGACCATGCTTGATGCATTTGCTTCAATTCATTCAAATGCTCATTCGAAAATGACAAATCGTCATTTCGAAGCAGCTGCGACGTCCAAGCGCTCATGGCAGAAATTAATTTCGTGCTGCCATTAATGTAGTCTTCAAACGATCGCTGATTGCCTTCCGGCCATTCAATGACGGTCACTTCCGGACGACTGATCGGCTTGATATACGTTTCCAGCTCTTGCTGCTCGATCCAATTGCTCAAAAACAATGCTTCATCCCGGCTGCTGGAAAAACCCGCGAACACCCGGTATCCATCAGAAGCGTCTACGACGGAAGCCAAACCTTTGTCTCTTAATATCGACTGAGCTTCGGCGGCGCTTTCTTCCGTGCTGAATACGCCGTTTTGCAAAAAGTAATATTCGGCAGAAGCAAGCTGAACTGGCGTGAGAACCGGCTCGCCGATCGCTCCAATGCCGTTTGCGGTTTCCGAACCGTTTCCTCCGGCTTGATCCGGGATGTCCGCAGCCGGCGTTTCCACAAGCGCAGATGTGCCTCCAATCGGATTCGTATTGTCAAGGCTTGCCGGAAACATGTTAATAAAAAATGTTCCGAGCAGCACGCCTGTGATGATTGCGCTCGAAGCGGACAGGATCATCTTGCCCCATGACGGAAACTTATGGCTTGACCGCTTTGAAAACTGCGCGAAGGACACTTCGCTGATATCCGGTCCCATTCGTTGCCTCGGCCGTTCATATCGATCCGCCGCTTGCCGGCTGCTCATGCCGCTTGCCGGCCGGTCAGACATGTTTGAATCTGACTCGCGGATCAGTTTTTCTAATTTTTCCGTTTCAATATCAAAAGGACTGCTCCAAGCGCCGAAATCACTCGTAAACTGATTGAGGGGTTGTACATCATAAATGGGGGGAGGCTCACGTAAATCTTTATTCCCTGGAGCGGCCTCCTCCGCTGCATTAGGAAGATCAGCATCAGACGGGGTCGGATGCAAGGGAATGGCATTCTTCGTTTCCATAGTTTGGCGGATGGGGCGCAAATGATTTTTTTCAGCATCAAAGCGGTACGTAATTTTCGCTTTATTCATATTATGACTCTCCCTTGTCCTATTATTCTTGTACTATGGATATGAATGCGAGAGTCATAATATGATTAAGACTGCTGATTTTTTTCCGCAACAATCCATCCGGCTATTCGGCTTTCAAACGTCGATACAATCGTTCGGCCGTTTGCCAAATGTCTCCCGCGCCCATCGTGATGATGAGATCGCCGGGTTTTGAAGTTTGATATAAATACTCCTCCACTTCTTCTTTCGTCGGAATATAGCGGACGTTGGCATTGCTGTTTTGGCGGATCAGTTCTGCGAGCTTTTCCGAATGCACGCCTTCGATTCTCTTTTCTCCTTCCGGAGCAAATATATCCGTAATGATCACTTGGTCTGCTTCTGCAAAACTGCGGCTGAATTGATCCAGCAAAAAAAACGTGCGCGAGTATCGCTGCGGCTGAAACACAGCCGTTATATTTTTCCCCGTAGCTTTGGCCGCCTCGATCGTAGCTTGGATTTCAGTAGGATGATGCGCGTAGTCATCAATTACCATAATGTCATTGACTTCGCCGATCACTTGAAAACGGCGCTTTGCGCCTCTGAATTGCTTGATCGAATCAGCAATCTGGTCAAATGCAAGACCTGCCTGCATGCAGACGATGACGGTCGCCAGCGCATTATAAACGTTGTGCATGCCGGGAACAAACAATTCGATCTCCCCAAGCTCCCGGCCGTGATGCGCGACGGTAAACCGTGCCTTTCTGTCGCCGAGTTGTATATTTTTAGCCATGTAATCTGCTTGTTGTTCGATGCCGTAAGTAATGAGCTGCCCTTTGACTTCTTTCATCATCGTTTGCAAGTACGGATCGTCCGCGCATAAGATGGCATGACCGTCTTCTTTCACTTGGCTCAAAAATTGGGAATAAGCTTGAAGCAAATTGTTGAAATCACCGCCGTAATTTTCCAAATGATCGGCTTCGATATTCGTAACAAGCGCCATGGACGGATAGTATTGCAAAAAAGATCCGTCGCTTTCATCCGCCTCCGCAACGACAAAATTGCCTTTTCCTGCTTTGGCATTGCTGCCGACATTCATAATCTCCCCGCCGATGATATAAGTCGGGTCAAGATCATTAAGCTCCATTACCAGCGCGATCATGGACGAAGTCGTAGTTTTTCCATGCGCGCCGGCAACGGCGATTCCCGTCTTTTCGTTCATCAGCCGCGCCAGCATTTGAGAGCGGTGAAGCACCGGGATGTTCAACGCTTTCGCAGCCTGGCGCTCCACATTGTCCTCTCCGCAGGCCGTGGAATATACGACGACATCTGCCCCTTGCACATTTTTTGCTTCATGGCCGATAAAAACTTGCGCCCCTTTTGCAGCCAGTTTATCTGTCAAGTCTTTCCTGACAACATCTGAGCCCGTAACACGATAACCAAGCTCAAGCATCACTTTGGCGATGGCGCTCATCCCATATCCGCCGATACCGATAAAATGCACGTGTTCGGGATTCGTTTGATTCACATTTTCACCAGCCTTTATCCGATATTGATTGTTTCAAGCACCAAGAGCGAACATCCGCAATCAAGTATAAACTGCCGGCTGCAATGCCAACTTCCCCGCTGCGTGTCGATTCCTTCAGACGCTGCACAGCTTTTTTCCAATCAGGTTCAAAAATCAGTTCCGCATCGGATGCAAGCGTTTCTTTCACATGTTGCGCAATTTGCATCAATTCCGCTCCGTCTTTGGACCCGCGGAAGGCCGGCTCCGTAATAATCATCGTATCCGCTATTGGTAGTATATGTTCCAGATACGCTTGATGATTCTTATTGCTGAGCATTCCGATCATAAAATGCTTTTTGGCGTCAGGATATATTCTGCTCAGCGTATCCGCAAGCATTTGCGCGCCTTCGGGATTGTGCGCGCCGTCCAGCACCAATGCCGGTTCGTCTGAAATTTTCTCAAACCGGCCCGGCCATTTCACCTGCTTAAATCCTGCCAGCATATCTTCTTCTTCAATGATCGCAGCATTAAATTGACGCAAAATTTCCAATGTCATCACAGCCGTCGCTGCATTCTTCACTTGATGTTCCCCTGTCAGTGGAATTTCTATCGGACCGTAAGAATAATAAGGGCCGTTGAAGCGAAAGACGGATTTATCTTCGCTCATCTCGATCAGCTCATAATGAAATTGCCTGCCGAGCAAATACAACGTCGTTTTATTCGATGCAGCCGTTTGGTCCAGCACCCTGACCGTCTCATCCTGCGCTGCCGCGCTTACGACCGGTACCCCTGATTTGATGATCCCTGCTTTTTCCATCGCAATCGATTCAATCGTATCTCCCAGAATATCCATGTGATCATGACCGACGTTGGTAATGACAGACACGACAGGAAACACAATGTTCGTCACGTCTTGCTTTCCTCCGAGACCTGTTTCCCAAACGACATAATCGGGCACGGTCTTCTTGGCAAAGTACAAAATGGCCAGCGCAGTCGTCACTTCAAACATCGTCGGGGAACCGAGCTCGCCTTTCGCCAGTTCCTCCACAATCGGATGCAGCTGATTGGCATAAGCGAGCACGTCCTCTTCCGGTATATCTTCGCCGTTGTATTGAATGCGGTTCGTATATTTTTCAATATAAGGAGACGTAAATGTCCCCACGGAATAGCCGCAAGCCAGCAAAGCTTGCGTCAGCATTGCGCAGGTCGAACCTTTCCCGTTCGTCCCGGCTACGTGGATAAATTTGAGACGATTTTGCGGATTCCCCAATGTTTCCATCATCGCCTGGATTCTTTCCAGTCCCGGCCGAATGCCGAACGATGTTAATCCTGTGATCCATGCTTCTGCTTCTTCGTAACTTTTAAACATGTCCCTCTACCTTCTTTGTCCGTGAAATAATTTTCTGTCAATTGCTATGGGCAAATGACCGCAAATTGCGAACAGTTACATATTTTTAAGCTCATTTAAACGAGCGATCACTTTGTCTCTTTTTTCCGTGTAATCTTTTTGTTTTTCTCGCTCTTCTGCGACGACATGTTCCGGCGCTTTGTTTACGAATCCCGGATTCGCCAATTTCTTCTCCACGCGCTCCACCTCGCTGTTAAGAACTTGCAGTTCTTTTTCCAAACGGCGGATTTCCTGCTCAATGTCAATCAAGTCTTTCAAAGGCAGGAACAGTTCTGCGCCGGATACGACCGCGCTCATCGACTTGTCAGGATGAGCCAATCCCTGGTCAATCTCCAAGGAGGCCGTGTTGCAGAAACGGCGGATTGTCTCTTCATTCCGTACAAGCTGGTCTTGAACTTCCTGATGATCAGGTTTCAGCAACAACGTAATTTGCCTGCTCATCGGAACGCCTACCTCTGCTCGAATATTGCGCACGGAACGAATGATGTCCATGAGCAAATTCATTTCCTTTACTGCTTGCGGATAGTTCACCCGCTCGTCTTTTTCAGGCCATGGTGCAAGCACGATCGTTTCGCCTTCATGAGGCAGATGCTGCCAGATCTCTTCGCTGATGAACGGCATGAACGGATGAATGAGTTTCAGCGTCTGATCCAGCACGTGAACGAGCACGTTTTGCGTGCGCTGTTTCGCTTCGGCATCATCGCCGTAAAGCTTTATTTTCGCAAATTCAATATACCAATCGCAGAAATCATCCCAAATGAAATTGTAAAGCAGCCTTCCCGTTTCGCCAAATTCATATTTGTCGAGCAGTCGGGTCACATCAGTGATCGTTTCGTTTAAACGATGCAAAATCCACTGGTCTGCCGTTTCCAATTGAGACAGATCAAGCTCTGTTTTCTCGAAACCGTCCAAATTCATCAGAACGAACCGAGAAGCATTCCAAATTTTGTTGGCAAAATTCCGCGCCTGTTCCACCCGCTCCCAATGGAAACGCAAATCTTGACCAGGCGTGATGCCCGTAGACAGCATGTAGCGCATCGCGTCAGCGCCGTATTTCTCGATAATGTCCAGCGGATCGACGCCGTTGCCGAGAGATTTGGACATTTTCTGGCCTTTCGCATCGCGGACGAGTCCGTGCATCAACACGTCTTTAAACGGGATTTCCCCCGTAAATTCCAATGCGGTAAAGATCATGCGGGCGACCCAGAAATAAATGATGTCATAGCCGGTGACGAGCACATCCGTCGGGTAGAACCGTTTCATGTCTTCCGTTTGTTCCGGCCAGCCCAATGTTGAAAAAGGCCACAACGCGGAGCTGAACCACGTATCCAGCACATCTTCATCCTGCTTCAAGCGGGTGCTGGAACAGTGCGAGCAGCTTGTCACATCTTCTTCGGAAACGGTCACTTCGCCGCAATCTTGACAATACCAGGCAGGAATGCGGTGTCCCCACCAAAGCTGCCGCGAGATGCACCAATCTTTGACATTTTCAATCCAGTTCAAATAAATTTTCTCAAACCTTGCCGGAACGAAGTTCACGCCTTTGCCGCTCTTTTGAATTCGAATCGCTTCTTTGGCGAGCGGCTCCATTTTTACAAACCATTGCGTAGACAAATAAGGCTCTACCACGGCGCCGCTGCGCTCGCTGTGGCCGACTTGATGCACATGATCTTCAATCTTCGTCAGCACGCCAAGTTCTTGCAAATCCTTGACGATCTGCTTGCGGCATTCAAAACGGTCCATTCCTTGATATTTTCCTGCGTTTTCGTTCATCGTTCCTGATTCGTCCATGACGAGAATTTGCGGCAAGTTATGCCTTTGGCCGATTTCAAAGTCGTTCGGATCGTGAGCAGGCGTAATCTTCACCGCACCGCTTCCAAATTCACGCTCCACGTATTCATCGGCGATGATCGGAATTTCTCGTCCAACAATCGGAAGAATGAGCGTTTTGCCGATCAGGTGCTTGTAGCGCTCGTCTTCCGGATGCACCGCCACGGCTGTATCCCCGAGCATCGTTTCCGGACGGGTGGTCGCCACCGTAATGTACCCGCCGCCTTCTTTCAGCGGATATTGCATATGATACAATTTGCCTTGCACTTCTTTGTACTCGACTTCAATATCTGACAGCGCAGTCTTCGCAGCCGGATCCCAGTTGATGATGTATTTGCCCCGATAGATCAGGCCTTTCTCATACAAGCGCACAAAAACAGCGCGCACCGCCTTCGACAATCCTTCATCCAGCGTAAAACGTTCGCGTGAATAATCGAGAGAGAGCCCCATTTTGCCCCACTGCTCTTTAATGACGGAGGCATACTTCTCTTTCCATTCCCATACTTTCTCCAAAAACGCCTCCCGGCCCAGGTCATGGCGCGTTTGTCCGGTCTCTTCTTTCAAATGGTGTTCCACTCTCGTCTGAGTCGCGATGCCCGCATGGTCCGCTCCTGGCAGCCACAAGGCATCATAACCTTGCATCCGTTTCGCGCGAATGATGATGTCTTGCAATGTGAAATCAAGCGCATGCCCGATATGAAGCATCCCTGTTACATTCGGCGGAGGAATCACAATCGTAAACGGCGTTGCGTCCGGCCGAACGCCGGCTTTGAAATATCCTTTTTCCACCCAATGTTTGTACCATTTTTCTTCCGCTTGTTTCGGATCATATGTTTTTGCCATTTCAGTCATTTCCATTACCCTCCTAGAAAATAAAAAAACCTTCCTCCTTCTGTTCAAAGGACGAAAGGCTGCTTCCGTGGTACCACCTTTGTTCCGCCAGGCTGCATGCCTGCGCGGCACTCTCAACACAGATAACGGTTGTGTCACCGACAACATGGTCGCTCCTGGGCGACTTCATCAGCTACGTCCTGCGGAACTTCCCAGCCCTATGAGTCCCGCTCTCTGAAGGGGTCACTGATTACTCCTCCCATTCTTCGCATTCGATCAATGATTCAGTTGTAATTCATATTTATAATACCGTTTGTCAGCATGTCCGTCAATATTTTCATGTCACGCAGACCGGATTGTTCTATCCTATGCCGTTTCAGGCAAACGGTGCTTGCCGCCCAAGTTTTTAAGCATTGCGAATATGTAAGCAGGTTCCCTTCATAAATATAATACAGGATGTTCCCAGGCAACGATCTGTAATGGAGGTGTAATTATGCAGCAATGGTGGCTTAAAGTACGTTTCGCAGTAAAAAGCATCCTGTTCCCGCTCATTTGTCTTCAGTTCATTCGAACGCTGTTGTTTCCAAATCCGCTGGATGTGTTCATTTTGTTTTTATTTTTCATGGCTTATCTGGGATTTTTGTTCAATTACTATTAATGAAATGCTTGCGAGGGCATATTTTTCAATCTGCAGCCCTTTCAAACATCACGCCTTTATCGTAAGTATAACCATAAAAAACAAGCCTCAAACAGAATGCATCCATCATTCTGATCGAGGCTGTTTTATGTTCATTCTTGCGTTTGCGGAATATATACAATTTGCCCTTCCGTTAATGACGTTTCATCGTTCAATCGGTTATAAAGCAAAATCTCCCTGGGATTCAACTGATATCTTTCCGCGATCGTTTCAATCGTTTCATCTTTCTGCACAATGCAAAGCTTTAACCTGCTGAACTGCTGGGCCTCTTCCTCCTCTTGGCTTAAGAACAGTTTTTTCCATTCTAAACCATTTTCAGAAACGGCTGCTTGTTCCTGCTCATCCTCAGCTGCCCGCTCCGCTTCCTCTTGAACCGCATCAGCAGACGGCTCGGCCTGATCTTCGTTTGACGTCTCCCTGCTTTGTTCCAAGCTGCTTTGCGTTTCTTTGTTGAAAACGGTGGACAACTGTTTGGTGAACGCGTTGCTCTCATCATTTTGCTGTTTGGAAAAAGCAATTTTTGGCTCTTGAACGAGTTTCCGCTTCTCCTCATCTTCATCGGCGGCGGCTGCTTCATCG
>CALKAN010000222.1 GCA_937983035.1 uncultured Paenibacillaceae bacterium
CTTTTCTTTCGATTTTGTGTTTTCATTATTCCCAGTTCAAGCAATGATTTATTCTTCAGCCAACACTTTATCGATCCGCTCGCAAGCTTGATCCACATCTTCCATTTGAAACCAGAAGTATTTTAATTCATTGCGAATCCTTTTCAGCTTAGATTGCGGAATGCCCGAATCTGAAAACAAGCGGAATGTCGGCATGATCTCTTTATACATGAAAAACCGAGAGGGCCGCTCTAACGGATCATCTTCTCCAATTTCTGCCGTTCGAAGCGCGGGCAAGCTCAGCGTACGGCGAAAGATCATTTCCTGTGCCTCCTGCGAAGTGAAGTAATCAATTAATAGTTTGGCAGAAGCCAGCTGCTGCGAATGTTTGTTAATCGCCCAACCGATCGGAAGCAGCAATGTTTCAGCCGTATCCAACGCAGGCAATGGCGCAATGTCGTAAGGAAAGTTTACGTCTTCGAGCATGTTGATGGCAAAGTAGGTCGTCATAATCATCGATGTTTTTTCCTGCGAAAACAGTTGAAGCA
This sequence comes from uncultured Paenibacillaceae bacterium, assembly GCA_937983035.1. Classification (GTDB taxonomy): domain Bacteria; phylum Bacillota; class Bacilli; order Paenibacillales; family CALAME01; genus CALKAN01. The sequence goes on from CALKAN010000222.1 coordinate 528, forward strand.
CTTCGTTTTCGCTTTCGGCCACGAATTTCGGCGCATTTTGTTTATTATAAATGAGATCTCTGCATAAGGTCAGCGCTTCCTTTAATTTTTCACGCGAATATTCGTAAGTTCCGTTCTTTCTGTTAAATTTGATTTGTTTTTGCAGCCAAAAGACAAACCAGCGGTTTTCCGACAAAGAATTAAAATAAAAGCCGTACCTTCGATTCTCTTCGGTCAACTTCTCCGCATGCTGCATGAGAACATGCCAATCCCAGCTGCTGTCCGGTTCATAGATGCCGTTTTCTTGCAGATGTTTTTTATTAAAACATAAAATGACGGGCGAAAAAGTAAAGGGCTGTGCATACTGCTTGTCTTCAATCGTGAACGCTTGATTCAAAAACGGATAAATATTCGGATTTGCTTCGGTTTCTGCAAAAAAATGATGCTGGTCCGCCTCCATGAATTCTTGAAACTCCTGAAAATTCAGCATGAGAACATCCAGCATTCCCGTCTCCATTAATGACTTGGTCGTTTTGTAATAATTTTGATAATCTAGATTGATCAACTGCACGTCGATGTTGGGATATTTATTTTTAAATTGATCCAGCAGCGTTTGCAGCCCGACTTGTTTTACGATGACCGAACGGCATGCAAGCTTCAACGTCACTCTTAATGACTCAGCTGCTTCCGTAACCCGGTTGCCTACTCTTGGAATTTTCTCAATCAATCCTTCTTCGACTAAAACTTCAAGCCCTTTGCGCAGTGATTTATTGCTCAGCTTAAAATGCTGTGACAATGATTCTTCCGACGGCAAAAAGTCCCCTGGTTTATATTTTCTGGAAATGATGTCATTGCGCAGCGTTTCGATGACATGTTCCAACCGCTGCCTGAAATTTTTTCGAGATGGTTTCTCGTTCATACCGCATGTGCTCCTCTTAACTCGACCACCCGAGTAAATTCTATATTGTGTATCTTACATTAGATGTAAATCAAATTCAATTCTCAACCCGTCTGCCATTAAATTTTTAGTGTTTTTTATCCAATTGAAAAGCTTGAAAACGCTTGATATGCTTGGATTTTTCAACGATTGGAAACATTTTGCTAATGAAAGTGCTTGCGATGTGATGTTACCCTTGTATGTACAGGCGCCGGATTTAAATCCAAGCTGAACAACCATGACTAACATCAAGATTTGGAGGTAATCATGGCGATGGCGAAGTCTAATTTACTTAAAAAGTTTTTGGTTCGAGCAGGTACGGTGACCATTGCATGTTCCATTTTGTTCACAGGCATTGCACCAGGAACAGCAGATGCAGCGACCTATCGAAATTTGAGCACGAGCGTGCTGAAGTCGGACAATCTGTCTTCCGCACAAAAAAAGAGATTAAAAACGATATTTATTGGTCGTCAATACTTAGGAACCCCGTATGAGTTCGGGGCAAGATACGGACAAACTCGGACGTTTGACTGTTCATCATTTACGAAATATGTCTTTTCAAAAATCGGCATTACATTGCCAAGAGTAACTCGCGACCAAGTGAAAAAAGGCACTTATGTGAGCTGGGGCAACTGGAAAGTCGGTGATTTGCTGTTCTTCACTACTCCAGGCCGTGAAAATAAAAAAGGCATTCAAAAAATCGGTCATGTAGGCATCTATGCCGGCAACGGCGTTATGCTGCACACGTACGGCAAAGGCGGCGTAAGGTATGATCGCGTAACGAGCGGTTACTGGAAAGATAAATATATCACTGCTCGCAGAGTCATTCATTAAACCGCTTTCTTTTTTTATTATGCACCACGTTCATGGGAGCTCTATTATTTCAGTAACATCCGGAAAGCCTGTATTTTCTTTATTTGGACAATTCTGAGTCAACTTGACTGTTAAGGTCCCCTGCCCTTGTTCGTGCTTGGCCAAAGGCAGGGGCACTAAATTTGGAGGTGTGTAATTGGCTTGTCTATTATTTATAACGAGACCGGCTTCAAAAAGGTTTCAATGTTTCAATCAATGATCATTGCCAATTTATGCATGCAGCCTCAATCATTCATCCAGCGTATCGCGCTGCAGATCAAGCCATTCGATTTCTGTTTTTGTCAACGTAATTTTTTCCGCTTCTGCGCAAGATTGCATTTCCGCTTCATTCTGAGGCCCGATGATTGCACCGCATGGGAATGACTGATTTAACACGTAAGCCAATGCAATTTGAATCGTGGACACTCCTTTTTGCTTTGCCAGCTCTGTCGCGCGGTCATACCGCTCCCAATTGGCATCATTGTAAAACACCCTGACTAAATCTTTGTTTTCAAAATTGTCGCGGGTATACCGGCCGGTAAAGAAGCCTCTTGCTTGGGAAGACCAGGACATGAGCGGCATTTGCGTTTTCTCATGCCATTCGATGGTAGTTTGGTCTGCAGAAACGCATCCTGCCCAATACGGTTCTTTTGCTTTAGCCAAACTGAGATTCGGACTGCTGAATGAAAAACCGATCAGTCCGTGCTCTTTCGCATATTGATTCGCTTCTTCCAAACGCTGCCACGTCCAGTTGGAGCCGCCGAACGCCCGAATTCGTCCAGCTTCCACATGCTCATTCAGCGCCTCAACAATTTCGCCGACCGGCGTATCGGGATCATCCCGCTGCAAGGCGTATAAATCAACGGAATCCGAGCCCAGTCGCTCCAAACTAATCATTAAATCTTCGTAGATCGCATCCCGGTTCACTCTCGGTCCGCTGTTGCCTATAGGATGCGCCCCTTTGGTCAATACCATTAATCCTTTGTCTCTATTTTGCTCCAGCCACAATCCAATCGCTTTTTCACTGTTGCCGCCGCTGTACAAAAAAGCCGTGTCGACGACATTTCCGCCAATCGAAAGATATGATTCCAGCATACGCGATACAAGTTCCATCTTGTCAGTCGAAAAAAAATCTGAACCCATGATTAGACGGGATACCGGCCGGTCCAATCCTTGAATTTGCATCATTTGCATAAGCATCCCCTCCCATTTTCATTGCAAACATTTTCATTGAATCGTTGAAATCTATTATGATCCGATTAATACGCGTTCTTTTCGCTGTGCAGATGCAAGACATGCATCAATGACGCGCATATTGTGAACAGCATCTTCTGGGGCAAACTTCGGCTCTTTCCCATCCAGCACGACAGCGGCGAAATCATCCGCCTGCAATGCGTACTGGTTCACCATCGGCACTTCCACTTTGCGTTTTCCGTTTCGCGAGGTGACAAAGAAATGATCATTTTCATTCTGATGGCTGACAAACGCGCTCGGAAATTCAATGCGGCCGTCTGTGCCGAGAATTTCCAGTTCATTTCTGCCTGCGGCCCACATCGCGCAATCAAATGTTAAAGCCACGTCTCCCTCAAATTCAATAAGTCCGGCAGCCATCATGTCTACATAATCATGGTCAGGCGAGAAAAATGCCCTTACCGTTGCAGCCTCCGGCTCTTTCTGCATAATCAGACGAGCCGCGCTGATCGGATAGCAGCCGATGTCGTAGATGGAACCGCCTCCCATGCTGCGGTAAAAACGCACATTATCTTTAGCGCTTGCATTATTAAACGTAAACACGCCGCGGATCCCGCGGATCGTTCCGATTTCCCCGGATTGGATGATGTCCATCAGCAAATCGTAACGAGGATGGTGACGATACATAAACGCTTCTGCCAAGTGCACGCCTTCTTCCTGGCATGCTTGAACCATCTCTTCGGCTTCTTTCGCTGTAAGCGCAATCGGCTTTTCGCAAAGCACATGTTTCTTCGCCCGGGCAGCTTTAATCGTCCATTCTTTGTGCAAATGATTCGGAAGCGGCACATAAACGGCATCGATATCCGGATCTTCCAACAATGCTTCGTAGCTGCCATAAGCTTTTTCAATGCCGAGCTGATCGGCTGTTTTTCTTGCTTTGCTTTCATCACGGCTGGCAATGGCAGCGACAACGCCTCTTTCAGATTGCTTGATGCCGGGAATGACCGATTTTACCGCAATGTTTGCACACCCCAATACGCCCCATCTTAATTGTTTTGTCAACTTGCAGTTCCTCCTTCAACTTTATATGCAGATCATATTTTCAATAAACAACTGTCCAATATTGCTCAACTTCTCGATCATGCTGTCTAAATCATCCGGTCCAGGCGCGAGATTTCAAAACAAATTTCGTTCTCCAATCTTCACGCTCTTTTTTCATTGATATATGAATGGTGCATCAGAATCATTCGGCTTGCGCGGAAGGTTGTTTCGCTGAGTGCATAGATTGGGTTGGATCTGAGTTCAGTTTGTTTCCGTACGCTTTCCGAAGCAATGCCGTATACGAAGCTGCCAGCATTTGTTGAAACAGCATGCCGGTAATGACCGGCATTGAAACGGCGGGCGGAAAATAAGCGATTGCCAAGACCGCACCGGCGCTGATGTTGCGCATTCCTCCGTTTAATGTCATCGATATGATGACTTCCCTTTCCCATTTCAGCAGGCGGGCAGCGAGCCATCCAAGCGCGTAGCCGAGCGCTGCCAGCATAAGCACGGTGCCGGCAATGGCAAACAGCTTCGCATTCCATTGCTTAAAATAAGGCGCTGCGACAGAACTGTTAATCATAATGACGGTGATAAGGCCAAATTTCGTAAACAAAGACAGCGGCTGTCCAATGCGCTCTTTTATTCTTCCCTCTGTCTTTTGGTTAAGCATCATGCCGATTAAGGAAGGGATCACGACCATCCACAGCAGTCCTCTCATCATGCCGAACGCATCCATCTGCACTTCGGCGCCTACGAACAGTTTCAGGCCAAACGGCACAATGAACGGCGACAGCAGCGTATCGATCAAGATGATCGAAAGCGTCAGCGCTGTGTTTCCTTTATTGATCGTTACCCACATTAAACTGATGATCCCGGTCGGGATAATAAAAGCAAGCACGAATCCGGTAATCGTCAGCGCATCGCCCCGAAAAAGAAAACTGCTGCTTCCGAAAGCGATCAGCGGCATCAAAACATGCAGCAACAGCATGCAGATCACAAGCGGCAGCGGATGCAGCAGCACTTTTCTCAAATCGTGGAAATTCGTCCCCAAACTGCCGGAGAACGTCATGACGGCAAAGATCCAAGGAACGAGAAAGGTCCAGCTGTCAAACCAACTGGCCAGCAAGACGCCGGCCGCAACGCTCGTCGGCGTCAGCAGCGGCATCCATTTCTCCAATATGCGGTTATACTTGCTGCAAAAGTCATTCACTCTCTTAGATGTCATCTCATTGACTAACCTCATTTTTTCATAGAAATGTTGTTGACAGCGCTTAAGAACCTGCCATGCGGCATGCATCATATGAATCTAGAGCTCTTCTTAGCCGGAGAAACTCGTTCATAAACGTAAAATGAATGCGGATACCGATTGTTCTCATCCATTTCCCCCGGCGTGACAGAAACGACCTTCCATTCCCTCGGATCAAATGCCGGAAAATAAGTATCCCCTTCAAATTCATGATCGATCCACGTTAAGTAGAGCCGGTCTGCATGCGGAAGAAATGCCTGATAGATTTGCTCGCCTCCGATGATAAACAGTTCTTCGTCATCGGATGCGTATTTCTGCAATACTTCCTCCACTGAATGCGCAATCTCGCAACCGGGCGCCTGAAACCGGCGGTCTCTGCTCATCACGACATTGCGACGGTTCTTAAGCGGAGACTTAAGTGACAAATAGTTTTTTCTCCCCATCACCACCGTATGATGAAGCGTTGTCCTCATAAAATAAGCCAGATCTTTGGGCAAACGCCAAGGCAAATCGTTGTCTTTGCCGATCAGGCGGTTTTTGTCGCATGCGGCAATCATGGATATCATTTTCCCGCCCACTCCTTATGTCTGATCAATTCGATAAGCGTTATTTTCCTATTGTACCAAAAAAACTGCGTGCGCGGGGCATCATTTTACGCTTCGATGATCTTTCTGATCCCTTCTTTAATTCTAGTTTCCAGTTCATCTGAAAAAGGAGCCGGCAATCCAAAATAATAGAATGAATCTTTCGATTCGTATCCGCCCTCTTCGAGCTGTTTGGCGGTTGGAACATATCCGATCATGCCATTGCTGTAAGCGAGCGGAAGCACTTGCTTTTTCGTCAGTTCTTTGACATACAACCCATAATCAACAACGACTTCCCCATTCATCGCAATAAAGGCCAGTCCATGCGCCAACTGAACGAAACTCAGCCTTAAAGGAATCGTCGGCGCCAATCGTGACGGTTCGCTGAGCATCAGACGGCACCATTCGCCCAAATATCCTTCTTCATGTTCCCATTGACGCAGCATCGCTTCATCCGGCAGCTGATCAAAAGGCAAAGGAACGGCCGAATTTCGAGATTGCAGCGGAACGATCTCCAACTGTTCCATCGGCTGCTGCATCGCATGGAGCACCGCATCTGCCAGCTCGCTGCCCAATCTGGCGACATCTTCTTCATCGCCCCGGTAAAAACGTTCCTCTTTGACCAAAGCCGGACGCACATCTCCGCAGCAACCTTGAAGGAAGGCAGCAATGGCGCCGCAGTTTGCCAGCTCCCGCTCCAATTTCTCCATCGCATAACCGGTAAATTCGCTCGTAACGGTGAAATCCCCCATCACCGTCGGATGACAAGTGTAATGAAACAAAACGGCTTTCGTGCTGCCCTCTTGTTCAGAGCTTCCCCATGGTTTTGTTCTGCGGAATCGAAATACCGTCACTTCAGAATCCACAGGACCTTCCGGATTCGGCGCATTCATCACTTTGCCGTCGATCCGTCTGCGGCGATGAATGCCCACGCTGCATTGACCATGCGATCGTTCAACGGTTACCGGCTCCATGTTGTCAAATGCTTGCGCCGCAGCATCCAGCACAGCTTGTTCAAGCTGATGGATATATTCGCGATCCAACTCTCCCAATGAAGGCAATAAGTCATTGCTCGTTTGCGGACCGGAGTGCGAATGCGAAGCATTTAGCAGGATCGCTGATTGTTCTAAATGCCATCGTTGGCTGATCGATTTCTGAATGCGGTCCGTGAGGTCATTTCCCCACCAAATGAAATCAGCTTGAATCAACACTGCGCGGCGGCCGGAGCCGTTCACTTTGCCGTCGATATGATCTGAAAACGACCTTTTGTCCGCTTGATTCATGCCCGATTGCGCGGATGCTGCCTCTGCATCACGCTGTTCAAAAGCAAAGACCCGCGCATAAAGGCGATGCGCCACTTTTTCAAACACTTTCCCATTGCGATGCCCGTAGCCGGCCAGTTGAATCGGCCGTTTCGGCGTAATATCCGTTTTAGCCGTGCCTAAGTACAGTTGAAGACGATCTGTTTGCCTCATGTTTTCCGTTTCCTGCATGAAAAACATCCTCCATTCCTGCTGGAAATGAATGCATTTGCTTAATGTGTTTACTTTACCATATAAATGAAGGATGGGACCGACAAATTTTTACTTTCAC
>CALKAN010000223.1 GCA_937983035.1 uncultured Paenibacillaceae bacterium
CAACGGTCCAATTGTCTGACAATGTTTCAACGTACCGTTCTCCTGATGCCACCATCGGTTCGATCGCCAATACCATCCCAGGCTTCAGACGCGGCCCCCGGTCAGGAATCCCATAGTTGGGAATCTGGGGATCCTCATGCAAATTTCTGCCGATGCCATGGCCTACATATTCCCTCACTATCGAAAAACCGTGTTGTTCGACTGTTTGTTGGATAGTGTGAGATATCGTGTATAGCCGAACACCTGGCTTCACTTGCGACAAACCAGCATAAAGGGACTGTTCTGTTGCTTCCAACAGTTGTTGAGCAGACTCGGATATTTGACCGACAGGGTATGTCCATGCACAATCTCCATGGTAGCCTTTATATTCCGCACCAATGTCGATGCTGATTATATCACCGTCCATCAGCTTCCTGTCTCCGGGAATTCCGTGTACCAACTCGTTGTTCACTGATGCACAAATACTCGCTGGAAAACCATTGTAGCCTTTGAAAGATGGAGACGCATCGCAGCTGCGGATATACCGTTCTGCTATACGATCCAATTCTGCTGTCGTAATGCCGGGTTCGATAGCTTGGGAAAGAAGACGATGTGTTTCTGCAACAATTCTGCCTGCTTCCCGCATAATCTCTATCTCGTCATTCGACTTGCAAATAATCATTCACTTTGCCCTCTCAGCACGGATAAAATTTGATCTGCCACTTGTTCAATATCATTTTCTCCATTAATGTCGCGCAACAGACCTTTATCTTTATAGTAGTCTAAGAGCGGCGCTGTTTTATTTATATACTCATCCAACCGGACGGCTACTTTCTCTTCCGTGTCATCCGATCTTTGATACAATTCCCCTGAACATTTATCGCATTTGCCTGCGGCAGAAGGAGGATTAAATTCAACATGATAGGCAGCTCCGCATGACTTGCAGACTCTTCTGCCAGTCAATCGAGCCAACAAAAGATTCCGATCAACGGACAAATTAATCACGTAATCTAATGCTTTCCCCATCGATGCCATCATTTGATCCAACGCCTCTGCTTGCGCAATCGTTCTTGGATAGCCGTCCAGCAAAAATCCAGACTGGCAATCTTCTTGCTGCAAGCGTTCCTTCACAACCTCGTTTGTGATTTCATCAGGCACAAGTTTCCCTGCATCGACGTATTCTTTCAGTTTCTTTCCAAGTTCAGTGCCTTGACTCATCGCTGATCGAAACGCATCGCCGGTTGAAATATGCGGGATGCCGAATTCTTTAATAATATTTTCTGCTTGAGTACCTTTGCCGGCTCCTGGCGGCCCCATAAAGACGATATTCAAAGAGATTCCCTCCTGATGACTCTCAAGATCGTTCATTACTTAATAAAACCTTTGTAATGACGCTTGATCAGTTGGCTCTCAACTTGCTTCGCCGTATCCAGCGCAACCCCGACAACGATGAGCAAAGAAGTTCCGCCGATAGTTACAGATTGAGGCAGTCCAGCTAAATTGGAGAAGAATACCGGCAAGATGGATACAGCAGCTAAGAACAATGCGCCGAAGAAAGTGATCCTCGTTAAAATTCTAGTAATATAAGCTGTTGTAGTTTTTCCAGGACGGATCCCTGGAATATAGCCGCCGTTCTTCTTCATTTGTTCCGCCATCTGCACTGGATTAATCTGAACAAACGTATAGAAATAGGTGAACCCTATAATGAGCAGCACATACAACACCATGCCGAATGATGCTGTGTACGTCATATTGTCAATAATCCAATCTGCAAATGCATTCCCTTGCCAGAAGCTCGCAATCGTCGGAGGGAAGATCAAAAGCGACAGTGCAAAGATAACTGGAATTACCCCTGCGGCATTGACCTTAAGCGGTATATGCGTCGATTGTCCTCCGTACATTTTGCGGCCTACAACACGCTTTGCATATTGAACCGGGATTCTTCGAACCCCTTGCTGAACAAATATGACGCCTACAATAATCGCAATAACAACGAGCGCGATTACGATTACTTTCAGGATGTTGAGAAACAACGGCGCAGTTGCTTCCCCTTGGAACAACGTTTGATAAATCTGTTGGATTCCAGTTGGAATGGCTGCGATAATCCCGGCGAAAATAATGATCGAGATCCCGTTGCCGATTCCTCTTTCATTAATTTGTTCACCCAAGAACATCAAAAATGCGGTGCCCGCTGTGAGCACAATCGCAATCATCGTATAGGTGCCGAAACCCGGATCGATGACAAGCTGCGCAGTATACCAACGATTGAATCCGATCGCTAATCCATAAGCTTGGATAAACCCGAGCACAATCGTTCCGTAACGGGTAAATTGTGCAAGCTTTCTTCTCCCAACTTCTCCTTCTCGCGCCCACTGTGCAAACTTAGGCACTACATCCATCGTCAACAGCTGCACGATGATGGATGCAGTAATATAGGGCATGATTCCCATCGCGAAGATGGAGAAGTTAAACAACGCACCTCCGGAGAAAGTATCCAATATTCCGAATGCGCTTTGAGAACGATCGATCGTCTTCAAAAACTCCGTGTCGATATTGGGCACGGGAATGAAGGCACCGATGCGAAATACGATCAGCACGAGCAAAGTGAAGACGATTTTTTTTCTCAAATCCTCCACTTTCATAATGTTTGACAAGGTTCTAAACATTATGTCACCTCAATTTTACCGCCTGCAGCTTCAATTTTCTCCACCGCAGATTGCGAGAATTTGTCCGCCTTGACGGTGAGCTTCACTTTCAATTCGCCGTCACCCAATATTTTAATCCCGTCTTTCGGATTTTTCACAAGACCTGACTCAATCAACGCTTGAGGTGTCACTTCGCTGCCGTCTTCAAAGCGATTCAAATCGTGCAAGTTAACAACAGCATATTCTTTGCGATTGACGTTTGTAAAACCTCTCTTCGGCAAACGACGAAACACTGGATTTTGACCACCTTCAAAGCCTGGTCTTACTCCGCCGCCAGAGCGAGCGTTTTGTCCCTTATGACCTCTGCCGGCTGTTTTCCCGTGACCAGATCCATGGCCGCGGCCTACACGCTTACGAGCATGGCTGGAACCTTCTGCAGGTTTTAATTCGTGCAGTTTCATGTTTGCACCTCCTTAAAAGTGACTCAGCACATTTATCATTAAATTTCTTTTACTTCAACCAGATGTTTTACTTTATTGATCATGCCGCGAATCGCAGCATTATCCGGCTGGATTACACTGTGATTTACTTTTCTTAAGCCTAAAGTTTTTACGGTTGCGCACTGATCTTCCGGACGGCCGATCAAACTGCGCTTGAGGGTAATTTGTAATTTTTCAGCCAATGTATGCCCCTCCTAACCTAAAATTTCTTCAACAGTTTTTCCGCGAAGTCTGGCTACATCTTCTGCTCTTTTCAAATTCCGCAAGCCTTCGATCGTAGCCCGAACCATATTGATTTCATTGGTTGAGCCAAGCGATTTTGTCAAAATGTCGCCAATGCCTGCTAATTCGAGCACGGCACGCACCGGACCTCCGGCAATAACTCCCGTACCTTGCGAGGCCGGCTTTAACAACACTTTGCCTGCGCCGAAGCGGCCGATAATTTCATGCGGAATCGTCGTGCCAACAATCGGTACGTGAATCAGATTCTTTTTCGCATCGTCAAATGCTTTTCTAATTGCATCCGGAACTTCAGATGCCTTGCCCATACCTGCGCCAACCCAGCCATTGCCGTCCCCAACTACGACCAATGCGCTGAAGCTGAAGCGGCGTCCGCCTTTTACAACTTTGGCAACGCGGTTTATATTAACGACTTGTTCTTTAAGTTCTAAGGTATTGGGATCTACACGCAAATTCAATAACCTCCTTATTGTAAATTAGAATTCGAGACCAGCTTCGCGAGATGCATCCGCTAATGCTTTCACTCTGCCGTGGAAAATGTAGCCGCCGCGATCAAAGACAACTTTCGTAATTCCTTTTTCTTTCGCGCGCTTAGCGATCAGCTCTCCTACAAGTTTTGCACTTTCAACATTCCCGCCGTTTGTAATCTGGTCTCTCAACTCCTTATCCAAAGTGGATGCTGAAGCGAGCGTGACCCCTTTTGTGTCATCAATCAGCTGACAATAAATATGCTTGTCGGAGCGAAATACGTTCAGACGGGGGCGGCTGGCAGTTCCTTGAATTTTATTCCGAACACGCAAGTGTCTTTTCTTGCGCGCTTTATTCCTTGCCACTTTAGTAATCATACCGATTTCACTTCCTTCCTAGTCCAAATAACAGACAATTGAAAGCTTGCTTTAATCAACATGCTGAAAGCATTACTTTCCTGTTTTTCCTTCTTTGCGAATAATCCGCTCGTCTTGATATTTGATCCCTTTGCCTTTGTACGGCTCTGGTTCGCGCACTGCACGGATCTTAGCGGCAAGCGCGCCTACCCGTTCTTTGTCAATTCCTTTAACTACGATTTGGTTCGCAGAAGGAACATCAAACTCAATTCCATCTTCCGGCTCGATCTCAACCGGGTGAGAATAACCGACGTTCAGCACGACCTTGTTTCCAGATTTGCTGGCACGGTAACCAACGCCAACCAGTTCTAATGTTTTGGAGAATCCTTCTTTCACGCCGTGAACCATGTTGAAAAGAAGGGATCGAGTCGTTCCGTGCAAGGAGCGGTGCATTTTATTGTCAGACGGTCTTTTCACTTCGATTTGATTGTCTTGTATGTCAATGATTATATCTTCGTGAAACTCACGGGAAAGTTCGCCTTTCGGCCCTTTCACTACTACAGTATTGTCTTGTTTTGTAACCGTTACGCCCTCAGGGATCTGAATCGGTTTTAAACCTACTCGAGACATTGACTGGTACACCTCCATTCCTATCTATCTTTCATTACCACACGTAGCAAAGAACTTCTCCGCCAGTATTGGAACTGCGGGCTTCTTTATCCGTCATAACTCCTTTAGAAGTGGAGAGGATTGCGATTCCTAAGCCTCCCAGCACTTTTGGAATTTCTGTGCTTTTGGCATATACGCGCAAACCAGGCTTGCTGATGCGCTTCAATCCGGTAATGACGCGCTCATTTTGCGGACCATATTTCAGAAAAAGACGAATGATCCCTTGTTTGCTGTCCTCAATATATTCTGCATCGCGAATAAAACCTTCGCGCTTCAAAATTTCAGCAATTTCTCTTTTTAGTTTGGACGCCGGCACTTCCACAATTTCATGGCGCACCAAATTTGCATTACGAATTCTTGTCAACATATCAGCAATCGGATCTGACATTACCATAGTGCGAACCTCCTTCCTATAAATCAGGATGCTTACCAGCTTGCTTTTCTAACGCCTGGAATTTGACCCTTGTAAGCTAATTCTCTAAAACAAATCCGGCAGATTTTAAATTTGCGAAGCACAGAATGCGGGCGGCCGCATCGTTCACAACGAGTATAAGCGCGCACTTTAAATTTCGGTTTGCGCTTTTGTTTCACGATCATCGAAGTTTTAGCCACTTTGTTTAAACACCTCCTGCCTTGAAAATAGGCTTTCACATCACAAATGTTTTGGCTGATTTCATCGATTTAGCATACTGCTTCAATATGCTGAGCTTCAGCAAGCAATCATTTCGCGAACGGCATGCCAAGCTGCGTAAGCAATTCCCGTGCTTCTTCGTCTGTTTTGGCAGTAGTGACAATCACAACGTCCATGCCGCGAATTTTTTCCACTTTATCGTACTCAATTTCAGGAAAAATCAATTGTTCACGCAAACCGAGCGTATAGTTTCCGCGTCCGTCAAACGATTTGCTGGATACTCCGCGGAAGTCTCTAACGCGCGGCAATGCTACGTTAACCAATTTGTCGAAGAAGTGATACATTCTTTCTCCGCGAAGCGTAACTTTGACGCCGATCGGCATTCCTTCGCGCAGCTTAAAGCCGGCGATGGATTTCTTTGCACGAGTCACAACCGGCTTCTGACCCGCAATTTGCTCCAGATCAGCTACTGCGGAATCAAGCAGTTTTGCATTAGATACAGCGTCTCCTACTCCCATATTGATGACGATCTTTTCCAACTTAGGCACTTGCATAATGGTTGAATAGTTAAACTTTTGCATTAATGCAGGCGCAACTTCTTTCAAATACGTTTCTTTAATTCTTGCAGCCATTAGGGTCGACCTCCTTTCCTACCGACATTAATCGATCTGAGTTCCAGATTTTTTCGCTATGCGAACTTTTTTCCCGTTTTCCAAGATTTTATAACCGATGCGTGTTGGCTCGCCAGTCTTCGGATCAACCAGCATCACGTTGGAAGCATGAATCGGAGCTTCTTGATTCATAATTCCTCCTTGCTGATTTTGCATGGAAGGCTTGGCGTGTTTTTTCACCATGTTGACCCCTTCGACCAACACTTTGTTTTCTTTCGGAAATGCTGCGATTACCCGGCCTTTTTTCCCTTTGTCTTTGCCTGTAATCACAATCACCGTATCTTCTTTCTTAATGCGGAGCTTATTATTATGCGAAGCTGCTTTAGCCCGTTTGGCCATTGCATTCTTCACCTCCCTGGAATGACAACTGATTTCACTATTTTAGTCGAATTACAATACTTCTGGAGCCAGCGAAATAATCCGCATGAAATTCCGTTCACGAAGTTCACGAGCAACCGGCCCAAATATACGCGTCCCTCTCGGAGACTTATCATCACGAATAACGACTGCAGCATTTTCATCAAATGCGATGTAAGAACCGTCTTCGCGTCTTGTTGCTTTCTTCGTGCGCACAATTACCGCGCGGACAACATCGCCTTTCTTGACAACGCCCCCTGGCGTTGCTTCTTTGACGGAACATACAATTACATCTCCGATTCCGGCAAACTTGCGGCCTGTTCCGCCAAGCACGCGAATGCACATCAACTCTTTCGCACCAGAGTTATCTGCTGCTTTCAGTCGTGTATTTGCTTGAATCATGCCAGTTTCCTCCTTTCGCTACTGTTAAGCATCTATGCCAAGTCACACTGTGACTGCTTTTTCTACAATTTCAACTAATCTCCAACGCTTATCTTTAGAAAGCGGGCGAGTTTCCATGATCTTAACAACATCGCCGATCTTTGCCTGATTTTGCTCATCGTGCGCTTTAAACTTCTTCGTATACCGAATTCGTTTATGGTAAAGCTTGTGTGTCTTATAAGTTTCAACCGCAACGACGATCGTTTTGTCCATTTTGTCGCTGACGACTTTGCCAATCCGCACTTTGCGTTCTTTACGATCGCTCACATTCATTCCTCCTTTGCCAATGATTCCGGACTAATTATCGCTTAATGCCGAGTTCGCGTTCCCGCAAAATCGTTTTTGCACGTGCAATTTCTTTGCGTACGGTCCGCAGCCGAGCCGGATTGTCTAACTGTCCGGTGGCCAATTGAAAACGCAGATTGAACAATTCTTCTTTAAATGAGGAGATCTTCTGTTCTATTTCAGCAGTGGTTAAGTTCCGAAGTTCACTAGCTTTCATTTGCCTCACCACCCTGTTCGTTACGTTTCACGAATTTTGTCTTGATCGGAAGTTTATGAGAGGCAAGTCTAATCGCTTCTCTTGCAACTTCCTCGCTTACACCGGCCACTTCAAACAAGACTTTTCCGGGCTTAACAACCGCAACCCATTTCTCGACATTCCCTTTACCGCTTCCCATCCGCACTTCCAGCGGTTTTTGGGTGATTGGCTTGGAAGGAAAGATCTTGATCCAAACTTTACCGCCGCGGCGCATATAGCGGTTCATCGCGATCCGTGCTGCCTCAATCTGACGGTTTGTGATCCATGCAGGCTCTAAAGCTTGCAAGCCGTATTCTCCAAATGTTACTTCAGTCCCGCCTTTAGCACGGCCTTTCATTCTGCCTCTATGCTCTTTGCGGTATTTCACTTTTTTAGGCATCAACATGATCTATTCCCCTCCTTCCTGGGAAGTCTTTTTCTTAGCGGGCAAAACTTCACCGCGGTAAATCCATACTTTAACTCCGAGTTTGCCATAGGTGGTGTGTGCTTCAGCTGTGCCGTAATCAATATCTGCACGCAACGTATGAAGCGGCACCGTCCCCTCGCTGTAGCCTTCGCTGCGAGCAATTTCTGCTCCTCCGAGACGACCGCTCACCAACGTTTTGACTCCGAGGGCTCCTGCGCGCATAGTGCGCTGCATAGCTTGTTTCATCGCACGGCGGAAAGAAATTCTTCTTTCAAGCTGTTGAGCGATGCTGTCAGCAACTAATTTCGCATTTAAGTCAGGCTTTTTAATCTCAGCAATGTTAATGTGGACTTTTTTATCCGTCATTTTGGCCAATTCAGCGCGAAGATTTTCAACTTCTGAACCGCCTTTTCCGATAACCATTCCCGGCTTGGCCGTATGAATCGTGACATTTACACGATTTGCCGCGCGCTCGATCTCAATGTGAGAAACACCCGCATCTTTCAATTTGTTTTTGATATACTCCCGAATCTTTACGTCTTCCATCAACAGCGTTCCATATTCTTTATCTGCGTACCACTTGGATTCCCAATCACGAATAATTCCGACACGCAATCCAACTGGATTAACTTTTTGACCCACTCTTGCTTCCCTCCTTATGATTCATTTTGATTGCTTTCTTGTCCCTCAGAAACGGCCTCCGGCTTGTTTTCACGAACAACAATCGTAATGTGGCTCGTGCGTTTATTGATTCTGCTGGCACGTCCTTGTGCTC
>CALKAN010000224.1 GCA_937983035.1 uncultured Paenibacillaceae bacterium
GGGGTCACTGGAATGAAAAAAAGAACATTCAGAATCTGGCTGGCGACAGCGGCAGCTCTGCTCTTCGCTTTGCTCGCAGCTTGCGGCGGTGAAAGCAATGAAGTGCAAACTGCGCCGAAACAAGCAAACGAACAGCAGCAAAGCAGCCAGGAATCAACAAAGCAGCAAGAAGCAGAGAAGGAAGTGAAACAAGAGGCGGACGAACCAGCTGAACTTACTTTCTACTCAGCCGGACGAGACAGCGAAGAAGCATTCAATGACCGCTTCGGAGACGCGGTGCGAAAAAAATTCCCGCACTATACGATTAAGTACATTCAAAGGGTTCCAGAGCAAACGGATGTCAGCAATTTACTGTCATCTAACACGACGTTCGATCTCGTCTTCGATTCCGTTGGAAGCTTTAACGGCAGTGTGTTAGAATATGAACTTGGAGAAGATTTGACGGAATGGATCAGAAAGCACAATGTGGATATCAGCAATATCGAGCCGTCATTGATTGAGGCGGCCAAAACGATGGGCGGCGGGAAATTAGTTGGCCTTCCGGTAGAAAACAGCACGAAAGTGATTTATTACAATCAGGATATTTTTGATCATTACGGCGTGGATTACCCGACGGATGGAATGACGTGGAGTGAGTTTTACAACTTGGCGCAAAGACTGAATCAATCCAGTGAAGGCCGCATTGTAACCGGCTTCTCTCCAGCGGAGAATCATATGATTATTCAAACGCCGTTTTCATTGCCGCTTGTCGATCCTGAAACGCATAAATCCACTTTCCATGATGAAAGATGGAAAACGATCATCGAGACTGAATTGCTTCAGTTTGCAAGGAACGATGTATACCAAGCTGCAATGAAGGAGAATAATGATCGCATTTTCCGCTTGCCTCAATTTACGCAAGATCATTTAGTGGCTATGTTTCCTGAAGGACAATTGCTGCCGATCGTACTGCAGGAAGACATGTCTCAGTTTAATTGGGACATCGTTTCGATGCCGACTTATGAAGAACTGCCAGGTGTAGGCTATCAATCTTATCCGACGTTTATTGCGATTACGACGATTTCGAAAAATAAAGATGCCGCGATGAAAGTGATCGAATTTTTAATTTCTGAAGAGTATCAAACAGAAATGTCCAAAAAAGGCAACATGACTGTGCTGACTGATGAGAACATTCAAAAAATGATGGGGCAAGAAAGCTACTTCCATGACAAAAACTACGGCGCTTTCTTCTATAACCAATTTGCGCCGATTCCGTTGAAATCGGAATATGAAATGAAAATTAATGCGTATGCTCCGCTTGTCAGACGTTTCAGCGAACTGGCACGAGGCGAAGTGGACATTAACACGCTTCTGAGAGAAGCTGAGGAAGAAGTAAATGCGTTGATTCAAGCCGCAATGCAATGATGGAGCGATGGCAAGGGAACGGGCGAGCGTGCCTGTTTTTTCCCTTGCCTTTCTCCGTCAATATTCTGAACATAAAGCGCAGCTGGATTCATCCTAAGCAAAAAAGATATAAATAGAATAGTAAAAATGAGGAGTGAGAGACGATGAACATTCAACCAGCGAAAGTACTGTATGAGAACAAACTGAACAGTCCGGAATGCGTGGAAAACTTCGTGATGGAGGGCGATGGGGCGGTTTCCTTTCCGCAAGGAAGAATGAGGCTGGAAAGCTTGCGGGATCCCGAAGAAGGTCAAAAAGCGAACTTAGTCTTCTGGTGCCCGGAAGATTTTCCAGCTGATATTTCGATCGAGTGGGATTTTTGGCCGATTCGAGAGCCCGGACTTTGCATCATGTTCTTTGCTGCCAAAGGACGGAACGGCGAAGATCTGTTTGATCCGTCATTGCAGAAGCGCACCGGGGAATATGATCTGTATCATCACGGGGACATCAATGCTTATCACATCTCATATTTCCGCAGAAGATGGCCGGAAGAAAGAGCTTTTCATACGGCGAACTTGCGCAAAAGCTACGGATTCCATCTTGTTGCGCAAGGCGCAGACCCTATTCCGTCCGTCATGGATGCAGATGCGCCTTATCATATCAAGATTGTGAAGTTTTCAGGCAGAATTTCGTTTTATATTAATGAGCTGTTGATTTTTGATTGGCAAGACGACGGCAAGACATTCGGACCTGTCCTTGGCGGCGGCAAGATCGGATTCCGCCAAATGGCGCCTCTGATCGGCGAGTATGCCAATTTGAAAGTAACGGCATTGGAGGAGGCAAAAAATGACTGAAACAAATCAACCGCTTGCGCCGCATTTGTTAGCTTCGATTGATGTGAGCCGCGCTGGGCGGCATTGCAAAATGCGGTTGGGAGATTTGAACGGAGACGGACGCATGGAGATGCTGCTGGCTCAGTCTGACGGAGGAATCGACAATCGCTATGTGCCTCATCAGGTGCAATGTTTAACCGCGTATGATTTGGATGGGAAGTTGTTGTGGCAAGTTGGGACGCCCGATGTGCCGGAGCCGGGAAGACCGGGTTCAGACTATCCCGTGCAAATTTTCGATATCGACGGCGATGGTCAGCTGGAAGTGCTGTGCGTGATGGAAAAGGAATTTCGAATTTTGGAAGGCAAAACCGGAAAAATCAAGAAATCTTGGGCGCTGCCGCATGAAGAAGCGCACGATTGCATTGCCGTTGCCAATTTGCGAGGTTTGGACGCTCCGCAAGATATTTTATTAAAGGACCGTTATCATCAGATGTGGGCATTGGATGCCGATGGCAACGTATTGTGGACGCACGAAGGCAATGTAGGACATTTCCCTTGGGTGTTCGATCTGGACCAAGATGGGAAAGATGAAGTGATGGCCGGTTATGACCTTTTGGATCATGACGGCACGAAACTTTGGTCATGCCAAAACTTGAAAGATCATGCAGATTGCATATGGATGGGCAGCGTAACCGGCGAGAAGCCGAATGACATTCAGATCGTCGTCGGCGGCAGTGTCACGGTGATGTATGATCGTCATGGCCAAGAATTATGGCGGTATGACGGTTCGATCGAGTCCCAGCATATATCGCTCGGCAAATTCCGGGATGATTTGCCGGGATTGCAAATAGCGGGGTTGGACCGCATCGTGCGCGGCGGGCCGACCGGCGGCAAAGACGGCATGTTTTTGTTGGATCGGGATGGACAAGAAGTGTGGAAAGAAGACCGTCAGACGCCCGGATGGCTGACCATTATCGAAACGCTGAGCAATTGGGATGACCAGCCGCTCGATTACATACTCGCCTTTCGCAGAGGCGGCGGAATTACGCCGACGCTATACGACGGCCGCATGAATGCCGCATACCGTTTTCCTGTTGACGGATATGTTGCTTATGCTGATTTGATAGGCTCAGGCAAACAGCAAGTCATTATATATGATCATCAGACAGCTTCAGTTTTTGGAGCGGAAAAGATCGATTTGTCTTCGAGCTTATCTGACAGGGCCTTGCCTCAAACGAAAAGACTTTATAACGCCACTCTTTATCCCGGCGGAGAATATATGGATTAAATCAAACGGTGTTTCGTTAAAAACTGTTCTTCAGCAGCATGCTGCAGAACAGTTTTTTGCTTATATGCCCATTTCTATGAAAAAAGGGTATTTGCCAACTATCAAATCCGAAAAACTAGAATAGATTAATAGCAAGTAGAAAGCAGGAGGTGAAAATTTCATATATTATCCCTGGCATGGACAATATAACACTTACGATGGCATCGTATCTGTATTGAGACAATTAACGATCGGAACTGCGATGACGATTCAGTATGATGATCAAGCACCAGACTCCGTTGTGTTCCAAGGTTTCCAAAACGGCGTCGTTCTTGTTACAGGCTTGAATGGATTCCCTGGATTAGCTCGGTTGAACCCAAGAAGAATCAACGCCATCAGCGTTCCTTAATCACAGTCCGTATTCCAACGCGAAAGAAAACTGCTTGGCCTTAAGCGATGACTACCTCCTCAAATGATACAGAGACGGGCAATAAACTGCCCGTCTCTATATTATATGCGTAAGAGGTTAAATTCGTTCGCTGGGTGCAGAGCTGACCTTAATGAGAATATGGTCTGGGTTGATTCATTTGTTCGCTGGCGTTCATCGCCACGTTTGCTTGCATGGCGGCAGCTTGTCCAGCGGCTGCATTTTGATACGAATTCATCATCGTTTGCGTCGTCATTTCTTTCATGGTAGGCACTTGATAATATCCTTTTTGATTCATGTATTGCCACACTTCGTACGCTTGCTCTGCACAATTGACGGCTCCTTGCTGCAGACTGCGCCGCAAGTCTGGGTTGGCGCATTCCAAAGCGCCGATCATTTTCATCAATGCAGAAGATTTGTGACAGCCTAACATTGCGCTGGATATATCTCTGTCATCGAGTTGATTGGCTGAAGCATTCGGCGATTGCGGCGGCGGGTTTTGCAATCCATACTTCGGCGGGCTTTGCATGGGCGCGCGATAAGGAACAGCTTGTCCGCCCCCTTGATTTTGCAGCATTTGCACCATGTTGTTATATTCGTTCGTCATAAATTGCAATTGGTGTTCCAGCATTTGCTTTAGTTGCATGTCTTGAACTAACGGTTGGTACATTTGGAATTGGTTAATGCTGTTGATTGCATGATTCAACACTTCGTGCATTTCCATGACTTCATGGGCACCTAGATTTGCAGCCATTTGTTTTCCTCCTGGTAAATGATTTATTTCCGAGCATAGTATTGCCTGATGCCGCAAATTTATGTAATTGTTTTGCAACTCGCATGATGTTGAAAATTAATAAGTGAACCGATCGGCGGCCGAACTTGCCCCAAAAGCATTAGGCTTAATTTTCGCTTCGTAGCCGACAGCGGCAACCCATCCGACAATTTCTTGAATGAGCGACCTCGTTTCGCCTTTTTGACCGATGTCAAGATGCACTTCGATCGGCCATTCTTCGATCAACCGGCTGATGCCGTGTGCTTTCAACATATCAATCAAATCCAAGCTTAAAGACGTTTCACGATAGATTCGATATCGCAAATCGGGGATGGGAGGATGTTTTACTCTGCGAAAATAAAAGCGAGCGCCTTTGCCAATGCGATGAATGACGAGCGCAGTAACGAACACCGTGTGCTGCTGCGTCGTATGAGAATCTGTTCCGATGATGATTTTATATTTTGCTTCCGCATCTTCCTGCAGATAGGAGCGTAGATTTTCGCTTACTTCCGCTAAAGTCATTTTCCCCCATGTTGGGCTGATGAAGTCCAAAGAGACAACCCCTTTCGTCCTGCTTAACGATAGTATATGTTGAAAAAAGAAAAATGAGTGACATGACCAAATATTTTTTGAAATATTTTTCATGAATTTCCCATATAACGAAACTTCAACAAAGCTTGCAGCATGTAAGGAGGAACGCTTTGCGCTGTGCTGACGATTGATCGTGTCAAACCGCAGATATATATTATTGTAAATAATTTGCAATTTGTTGTCGACGGAAACGGCCCCTTCAAAAATAGAAAATCAAACGAAATAATATGATGAAAAAGATGACAAGAACATTTATTCCGTGACATCTAGTTGACAAATTGGAATGTTAGAATAAATGAAAGCAGCAGCACAGTTTTTTGTTAGGAGGGGTTTAAATGGAAGCCAAAGCAAATGAAAACAATCAGAAAATAATTCAAGGAAAAATCACGATCGATGTCGTTCAGACAGCGAAACGGTTAGGAATAGAAGAAATGAAAGTCAGGCAAGCGCTAAAGATCCATAAGACAGACGAGCAAACATGCATGAAGAAGCAAACGGAGAAAATGGATTCAAAAGAACAGGATGCTTAAGACTGTGTCAGAAAACATGCAGCATGCGGGATTCGAAGCGCGTGATCGTTCAGCATATAGAATGTGATGCATGCCGATTAGAATATTGCAAACAATGGGTTAGAAAATGTGATGCATTTAAAAAAAGATCATGGTCTGCAGCTATTTGCAGATCATGATCTTAAACTTTATTAGCAGCTGCCGCCGATGCCGGGCAGTGCTTTAATTTGGATGCCGTGCGGATTGTGACCCACTTCGATGTAGTCGGAAATTTCCAGCGTATCCATTTCCAGAACGGCGACTTTGTTTGTGCCGCTTAACGTAATGTACGCGCGAGATTGCAGGCGATTGAATGAGATATGTTTCGCGCCGGGCAAATCTTCGATCGTCTTGATGATCTCTCCGCTTTCCAAATCGA
Source organism: uncultured Paenibacillaceae bacterium (assembly GCA_937983035.1). Taxonomy (GTDB): domain Bacteria; phylum Bacillota; class Bacilli; order Paenibacillales; family CALAME01; genus CALKAN01. The sequence continues at coordinate 6,201 of CALKAN010000224.1, forward strand.
TGATCGAAACAGAAGAGCTTTCGATATGGGTTACGACTGCGATTGTTTCATCATCAGTAACGGCAACATCTGCCGATCCTTCAGGCGTGTCAATGGAATTCAGCCGTTCCCCGGTCTCGCGGTCATAAATTTCTAATGCTCCCCCCTCAGCAGTCGGTATGTAAAGCCTGGATGCGTCAGCATTGCTCCGAATGGCCCGAGGCAAAGCGCCGGTGCTTACTTCTTGTTCCACTTCACGCGTATCGGTATTGATGACATAATATTTATCGTTTTCATGATCAGTGACATACAGCCTGCTGCCATGCAGCAGCGGATAATTCGTGCGCGCTCCTTCCCCTAAATCGATCACGGAAGTTTCGGCCGTGTTCGTATCGATGACATAGATGAATTGATCCCCTACGGTAGCTACATATAATGTAGAATTGTCTCTAGACAGGGCCATACCGTGCGGCAAAGCCCCGACTTCCACTTCTTTTTCAACTTCCAGCGTTTCTGTGTTAATGAACGAGACCGTGCTGCTGTTCTGATTTGCCACATATGCTCTGCGCATCGTGCTGGCGAACACCGTGATCGTCGGCGCTTCCGACACTTTAATGGAACCTGCGACTTCTCCGCTGACGATATCGATGATATCTACCCGGTTTTCATCCATGCTCGGGACATAAAATTGAACCGCAGTGATGTTGCCGGCGCTTCCAGTCTTGCTCAGCCTTTTCTCAGCTTCCTCTCTCGTTTCATAAGCAAAACAACCAGACAACAAAACAACGATTGCCAGCATGATCAGTGCGGATGTTCCCTTCTTTTTTTTCTTTCCAAATTTCATTTTCATAATCATACCTTTCTCCTTTAAACGCAGGTAAAATTAGATGATCATTCCATCAATCAACATAAACAATTTTTTTACAAATAAATCATTGTAATTACATCGGATTAATGGTAATATCATTTTACTACAACATATTTGGTTATGCAATAACAAGGAGGAGAAACGAAATGGGGGAAAGAAGGAGACTTCGACGAATCGGAGCGCTGGCTGTCGTCATGGCTGTTGTAATCGTTGCCGCAGCTTGCGCAGGAGATGAGGGCGCCGGCAGCGACACTTATCCGAATGCTCACTTATTAGTCGATGCTGAGTGGCTCAAGGACAATTTGGATGAGGTGAGAATTATCGACGTTCGCCGGGGTGCATATGAAGATGGTCATATCCCGGGAGCGGTGTTAGTGACGAACAATGAAATCCATGATCCGGATTCTGACATTGACAACAAATTAATTGACGCGGAAAGATTTACGGAAGTGATGCAAGCAGCTGGAATTGATCAGGATACGGTGGTCGTCATCTACGATGGCGGCAATGCATTATCTGCTTCAAGATTGTTTTATGCGATGGAGTATTACGGCCATGAACATGTGAAAATATTGGACGGCGGATATGCCGGCTGGCTGGTGGCCGGATATGATGTTGAATTTGAACCATCTGTTTATGAAAGAGGAAATTTTGTTGCGGCTGCCCGTGAAGACCGAATGACGGATAAAGATTATATCTTGGCGAATCTCGATAATGACAATATTATCTTTATCGATTCGCGTTCAGAAGCGGAATACAAAGGAGAAGATTTGCGAGGCAACGCGAAAGGCGGTCACATTCCCGGGGCGCATCATATTGATTGGAACATTGCCATCGAGAAAGGCGAGGATGGAGTAGAACGTTTCAAAAGTTATGAAGAGCTGAAAAGAATCTACGCAGCCGCAGATCCGGATAAGACGATTGTTCCTTATTGCCAGACGAACGTTCGAGGCGCTCATGCTTACTTTGCATTGAGAGTGCTTGGGTTTGAAGCTATTCGCGCTTATGAGAATTCGATGGTGGAATGGAACAATCTTGAAGATACGCCGGTCGAAAAATAATGTTGATTAAATAAATGATGCAGCAAAGGAGGATGGCATTCGATGCCGCATGAAGTTGAAGGTATATCGCATTTGGATGCGAAAGAACTGAAAGCCCGTTTGGACGACAAAAATGACCGCACGCTTGTGATCGATGTGCGGGAAGTGGAGGAATACGTGGAAGGCCATATACCGAATGTGCCCTTAATTCCGATGGGCGATTTCATTGACATTATCGATCAGTTTGACAAAGATCGCGAGTATGTATTCGTTTGCCGCAGCGGCCGCCGCAGCTTGGAAGTGGCCAAATTTTTCAAGAACAACGGCATTGAGAATGTGCACAATTATGCCGGCGGCATGCTGGAATGGGAAGATGAAATTGCGAAAGGTCCCGAAAGGGTTATTACAACATTCAGCATGGATCAAATTGAAAGGAAGGATGCATAATGACAGATCAAGAATTGTTGGAATTAAAAGCAGATCATACGATTGATGCGATTGGAGAAGTTTGCCCGCATACGCTGAATTTGGCATTGCAAGGACTGAAAAAAGCGAAGCCCGGCGAAATTGTCGTTGAAATTACAGATCATACGATTGCGACGA
>CALKAN010000225.1 GCA_937983035.1 uncultured Paenibacillaceae bacterium
CCGCGCATCAGCGTTGACGGCAATTGGAGCGGGAAACAATTGTTGGCGGAGATCGAGTCTTTGCATCCTTGATTGAATGAATCCATGCAAAACAGTACTACAAAAAGTTAGTCCTTACATATATCCTTTTTAGGCAATAAGATGAGAGCATGACGCGAAGCTGCAGAAAGGGTCATCACATGGAGGGTCATATTTGAAGAAACAGGGGGATGGATGCGAGGCCGTGATTCCATCAGGCGAAAAAAGGGCGGTCAGCCTGCGTAAAAAAAGCACGAAACGGGTCGTTTTCAAACGTGCTCTGATGCTGCTTTTGATTATCGTATTTTTGCATTCGGCATACGGCGTTTACAAGCCGCTTCCGGAAGGGATATCGATCGAAGGACAGGTTCATTCCACGGCGGACATTGAATTTTTATACGATTTAACTTATGAGTCCAGCAGCGGCGAAATTGTGCGCGAGCAGGTGATCTTTGATCGGATTTTTGCAATGATCGATCAAGCGGAAGAGTTTATTTTGGCTGACATGTTTTTATGGAATGACGACTATGAACGAAGCGCATCATATCCTCCATTGTCTTCACAATTGGCTGAAGCTTTGATTGAGAAAAAGAGACGGAATCCCGACATGACCATAGTTGTGATGACAGATCCGATTAATACGTTTTACGGTTCTTATGCGCCGGATCATTTGCAACGCGTGGAAGAACACGGGATTCATTTGATTTATACCGATTTGACCCCATTAAGAGATTCCAATCCGTCGTATTCCGGGTTGTGGCGCACGCTCTTTCGCTGGTTTGGCACAGCCGGAACGGGCTGGATGCCGAATCCGTTTAGTCCGGATTCCCCGGATGTGACGCTGCGCTCTTATTTGGAACTGCTCAATTTTAAAGCAAACCATCGAAAAGTGCTCATAACAGACAAAGAAGCGATCGTGACATCGGCCAATCCGCATGACGCGAGCGCGCATCACTCGAATATTGCTTTTGTGGTCAAAGGAGACATCGTGCGAGAATTAGCGGAAGCGGAGAAAATGGCTGCGATGATGTCCGGCGCCGACCCGGATTGGTTTGATTGGACTATTCAGGCGAGCGATGATTCCGCTGAAACGGATGCTTACGAAGTCCAGCTGCTGACCGAAGGGAAAATCAAAGCCCATCTGCTGGAAGAGATTGCAGGCACGCAAAGCGGAGATCGAGTTTGGATCGGCGTCTTTTATTTGTCCGATCGGGATGTGATTAAGGCACTCTTGCAAGCAGCAGAAAGAAATGCAGATGTGAGGTTGATTTTGGACGCGAATAAAGATGCGTTCGGCCGGGAGAAGAACGGCGTGCCGAATCGGCCGGCAGCGCATGAGCTGCTGCGCAAATCTGATGAGCGCATTCAAATTCGCTGGTACAACACGAACGGCGAACAATTTCATACGAAGATGGCCTTGTTTGAATCTGAGAAAAAAGCCGTGCTGATTGGAGGGTCTGCCAATTTTACAAAAAGAAATTTGGATGATTTAAATTTAGAAACGAATTTGAAAATATCAGGCAAGCCGGAACAAGCGGCAATGCAGCAGGCAATAAATTATTTTGAAATGCTGTGGTCCAATGACGGCGGCATCTATACGTTGGATTATGAGCATTATGCGGATGAATCCATGCTGAGCAAGTGGCTGTATCGATTTCAAGAATGGAGCGGCATGTCCACGTTCTGAACATCAGGTTCTGTTAAGCGCGGCGAACGGTGAACTTAGAACGAATGCGTCAGCAGCTTGCTGAAACTTGCTAAAGACCGGCAGAAATTTATTAAAAATCGCCCTATTTGTCCAGCGGTTATGGTATAATCTTCCTATGAGCGTTAAAGCGATTACAAGGAATGGAAGGAGGAAGAGCCAGTTTGAAAATATTAGCCATTGGGGCGCATCCGGATGACTTGGAAATTTCATGCGCCGGCACTTTGGCGAAATTGGTCAAAGCCGGGCATGAAGTCGTGCTGTGTCATGCCAGCAACGGGGATAAAGGTCATTACGAGATCCCGCCTCAGGAATTGGCGCGCATCCGGCAGCGCGAAGCGAAGCAGGCCGGCGAGGTGATCGGCTGCAAAACAGTGACGCTGGGGCTTAAAGACGGCGAGATTAAAGCTTCCGATGAAAATGCCCGCTTGGCTGTGCTTGAACTGATTCGCTCCGTGGAGCCGGATTTTATCATTACGCATGATCCGAATGATTATATGCCCGATCACGTGGAAGTGAGCAAACTGGTGTTCGACATGTCTTTTTTGGCAACGGTTCCGGGATTTTCAGACCGCTTTCCCCCGGCAGGCAAAGTTCCCGCGTTATTTTATATGGACAATTTGTCGGGCATGCATTTTCAGCCGACTCTGTATGTAGATATTAGTGAGACGTTCGATACGAAAATTGACATGCTTCGCTGCCACCAAAGCCAATTGCAATGGCTGAAGGAGCATGACAACGTCGACATTGTCGACTGCGTGGAAACGCTGGCGAAGATGAGAGGGATGCAAGCAGGCTGCAAATATGCGGAAGGTTTCATTCAACATATGGTGTGGACACGTCCTAATGCGATTCGCTTTCCAGTTTAATTTTTATATAATATTAAAACATGGGAGGAATTCACATGTCCAAACTGAAGTTTGCCGTTGCAGGAACAGGTTGGGTCTCTGGCGAATATTTGAAAGCGATTTCCCATCATCCGGATGCAGAAGTTTATGCTGTAATCAGCGAAAGCGAGGAGCGCGCGAAAGCGAAGCTGCAAGAACACGGATTAGACGCGAAAGTATTTACTGATTTCGAGGAAGCGGCGAAAGACGAACAGGTGGATGCGATCGTACTTTGTTCAACGCCGGGAATCCGGCCGGAGCAAACGGAAATTGCTGCGAAGAACGGCAAGCATCTCGTATTGGAAAAGCCGCTCGCCATGAATCGGGCAAGTTTGTGGGACATGGCAGAAGCGCTGGCGAAAAATCCGGTCAAGACGGTGGCGAGCTTCGTATTGCGTTGGAATCCTTCTTTCAACAACACGAAAGCGTTAATCGAAGATGACGCGATCGGCCGCATTTTCATGGCGGAAGTCGATTATTGGCACCATGTCGGACCACAGTACGGTCAATATCGCTGGAGCAAAACGAAAGCTTTGGGCGGCAGCAGCATGTTGTCAGCGGGATGCCATGCGGTCGATGCAGTTCGATACTTTGCAGGGGAAGTTGAGGAAGTAACGGCATACAGCTGCAGAACATGGGCGGATTCCGAATATGAGTTTGACCCGAATGTGATCGCGATATTGAAATTGAAAAACGGCGGCATCGGCAAAGTTTCCTCCTCCTTGGAATGCAAAACACCTTACCAGTTTAACGTGCATCTGTTGGGCGAAAAAGGATCGATTATGGACAACAAAGTGTTCAGCCATAAATTTCCGGGACAAACCGATTATGCGGTCATTCCTGCGATTTTGCCTGACAGCGGCGATGTGACGCACCATCCGTTCCAAGAAGAAATCAACGAATTCATTCATGCGATTCAAACGAACACCGAAACGCGCTGCAATTTCCAAGAAGCGTTTCAATCGATGGAAGTTTGCTTTGCCATTGACGAATCGGCAGCTTCAGGCAAAAGCGTGAAGCTGGAAGACGGTTCTTTGTTAAAGCTGTAATCTTATCATGAAATTTGTACATTTCGCAGTAAGCGAATTTCAGATCTTGCCTGCTTTCTGCTTGCGGGCAAGATCTAAATTTTCATCAAGATACACGCATTCATATACATAGAAGGAGTGAAGACAACGATGCGTTTGCAAAACAAAGTCATTCTCATTACAGGCGCTGGATCCGGCATTGGCAAGAGTTCAGCTTTGTTGTTTGCATCTGAAGGCGGAATCATTGCCGTGAATGATGTGAATGAGCAAAACGGCGT
>CALKAN010000226.1 GCA_937983035.1 uncultured Paenibacillaceae bacterium
AAAAGGATCACGGTAGATTCCGTAATCGTGAACATGAAATACTATTTATTGACGGTTCACGAGGAATGTTTGAAAACAGGAGCAGCTTTGTTGGCAGAGGTTGCATTAAGAAGGGGCAAATCAAAATGAACAGCACGGGGAAATTGGAGTATGGGATTAAAATCGGAATTATCGGTCCCGATGAAATGATCCGCATGATTTCAAATCCTGTGAAAGGTTTCCCTTCCTTTATACCGGAAATGAGGGCGTACCAAAGGGAGGATGAAGCGCCGCAGCTGGCGGCAGAACTGGCAGAACATGTTGAAGTGCTCTTGTTTACCGGGATTGTTCCTTATCGAATCGCCATGGAGAAGATGCGTTTTTCCATCCCAGTTCATTATATTCCGCTGACAGGCACCGGGCTTTACCGCTCTTTGTTTCGGCTTGAGAAGAAGGCCGGGCTGGCTGCGCTGTCGGCAGATACGATCTCTCGCGAAGCCGTGGTCAACACGCTGGCAGAACTTGGACAAGAACAGACGGATCTCATATATTTTGAAAAGAGCAGCCATCCTTCACGCGAAGAATTGCTTGAATTTCATAAAGAACAGTTCAGGCAAGGGAAATGCACCGCCGTGCTTACTGGCTTGAAAAGCGTGTCCGATGAATTGACAAAGCTGAATATTCCGAATGAATGGCTCGTCCCGACAGAGCAGGACATGATCGTTTCTTTGGAGCGGGCGCTGTTGTCAACAGAAACCCGCAGAAGCAAAGAATCGCAAATTGTCGTCGGTTTTATGAACGTGGACGATTTCGGCCGCATAGCAGAACAAAAACAATCCGAACATGAAGTGCAGCGTTTGAAGTTGGATATTCATCGTCAGCTTCTCGGTTATGTGGAATCGCTGGACGGATATTTGACCTCGCTGGGCGCGGACGAATATTTGTTTATTACGACGCGCGGCATTTTTGAAAGAGAAACGAGAGGATACAAGACGATCCCGATCGCCGGCGATTTGGAACAAAAGTATGGAGTTTCGCTCAGCATTGGCATCGGCTTCGGCCGGTCGGCGAACGAAGCAGGCACGAATGCAAGGATCGCGCTGCGCAATGCAAAAGACGGAGGCGGCAGCATCTGTTTCATCGTGCGGGAAGATCAGAGCGTGATCGGACCGCTGCAGATGTCGCAGCCGCATGAATTTGATCTCTCGTTAATCGATGCCGAGTTTATCCGGAAAGCGGAAGAGTCAGGGCTGACATCCAAATATTTGAGCAAGCTGGTCGCTCACATTACGCGATCCGGCAAAATC
>CALKAN010000227.1 GCA_937983035.1 uncultured Paenibacillaceae bacterium
AATTAAAAGCGTTGCTACTACCGTATGGAACGGAATTAAGTCCTTCTTTACGACCTGGTCAGGCTGGCGCAGCCGTGGAAAACGAATTATCCTCTAATCGACGGGCACGGAAATTGGGGATCGATCGACGATGATCCGGCCGCAGCGATGCGATATACGGAAGCGAGATTGTCTTCCATTGCCTCTGAGCTGCTCCGCGATATTGAGAAGAATACGGTGCCGTTCAGAGACAATTTTGACAATACCGTGCAGGAGCCGGTCGTCTTGCCTGCTCGTTTTCCGAATTTGTTAGTCAACGGCGTCAGCGGCATCTCCTCCGGTTTTGCCACCGAAATCCCTGCACATAATTTGAACGAAATTATCGATGCATGCATTGCTGTGATCGATCGTCCTGATATCGATGTCGATGATCTGATGAAAATTGTGAAAGGTCCTGATTTTCCAACCGGCGGCATCGTCATGGGGATCGACGGGATTAGAAAAGCTTATTCAACAGGAAGAGGCAAAATCGTTATTCGCGCGAAAACGAAAATTGAAAATTTACGCGGCGGCAAGAAGCAGATTGTGATTACGGAAATTCCTTACCAAGTCATTAAATCCCGGCTGGTTACAGCCATGGAAATGATTCGGATTGAAAGGAAAGTAGAAGGGATTGCAGAAGTAAGGGATGAAAGCGGGCGAGACGGGCTTCGCATTGTCGTGGAATTGAGAAAAGATGCGGACGCAGAAGGCATCTTGGCCTATTTGTTTAAAAAAACTGACTTGCAAGTGAATTATAATTTCAACATGGTGGCGATTGTGAATAAAGCGCCAAAACAATTAGGCTTGAAAGAGATGATTGCCGCATATATTGACCATCAGAAAGAAGTCGTGACCAATCGCACGCGGTTCGACTTGGACAAGGCGGAAGATCGGGCGCATGTGCTCGAAGGATTAGTCAAAGCGCTGAATATTTTGGATGACGTAATTGAAACGATCAAAGCGTCCAAGAACAGACAAGATGCGCAAAAAAATCTGGTAGAACGGTTTGAATTTACAGAGAGGCAAGCCGATGCCATTTTGACCCTGCAACTGTACAGATTAACGAATTTGGAAATTCATTCGCTTCAGAAAGAATTGGACGAAGTGATGAAAGATATTGCTCGTTTAAGCGCGATTTTGGAAAGCGAAAAGAAGCTCCATAACTTGATTAAGAAAGAACTTCGCGAAATTAAAGAGAAGTACGGCATGGACCGGCGTTCTCAAATTCAAGAAGACGTCGAAGAAGTGAAAGTGAATTTGGAAGTGCTGGTCAATTCTGAGGATGTGCTGGTTCCCATTTCAGAAGAAGGATACATAAAGCGAAGCAGTTTGCTGTCGTTCAGCCGCTCTGGCGGCGAAACGGAAAGCACCGGTTTGAAAGAAGGCGACGCGCTGCGATATTTGCTGGAAGTCAATACGTTGGAAAACTTGCTTATTTTTACGAATACCGGCAAATGCTTTTTGCTTCCTGTGCACCAAATTCCAGAGTACAAATGGAAAGAAAACGGCACGGCGATCGTGAATCTGATTCCGATTGACAAAGAAGAACGCATTGTCTCTGTCATTCCTGTCAAAGATTTTGCGTCGGATGACTCCCTCTTTTTTATTACGCGCAAAGGTCAAGTGAAACGCACGCAGCTTGATCAATATGAAACGAAACGCACAACGGGCATCGTCGCGTGCAAGCTGGCTGAAGGGGACGAAGTCGTTGAAGTTTATCGCTCAGACGGACAGGCTCAGTTGCTGTTGGTGACGAAAAACGGCATGAGCATTCGCTTTTTGGAACAGTCAGTGAATCCGATGGGGCGCGCAGCTGCCGGCGTGCGAGGCATCAATTTAAGAGAGGAAGATGAGGTCATCTCTGCTCTGCGCGTGCAAGAAGATGAAGGAGAAGTGCTCGTGCTTTCCGACCGCGGCTATGCGAAACGCAGTTTGCTCGCAGATTACACGCTGCAAAATCGCGGAGGAAGAGGCTTGCAAACTTTTGAATTTAAGAGTGGAAAAGGGGTCCGCTCCAACGGCGCATCATTAATCCGGGCTTTTTATGTGAGAGAAGATTTTGATTTACTGGTTCAAATCTCGAAAGAAGACAAAACAGCGAGCGTGATTGACAAAGTAACCGTTTCTGCCGGCAAAGCACC
>CALKAN010000228.1 GCA_937983035.1 uncultured Paenibacillaceae bacterium
CGAGCCAAGCCAAATCCGCGGCTGCTTGTGTCCCTTGCAGCAGCTGGTGCTCAATTCGCTGGATCGTCAGCAGCGGCAATTGTTCCAGCCGCTCCATGCATTTGATGAGCAATTGCGCCGTTGCCAACGCGTCGCAGTCTGCTCGGTGAGGGCGTTCGTGGGCAATGCCCAGATCAGATGCTATGACTGACAATTGCATGCTTGTTTGGCCAGGATATAACATTTTTAACAAATCGACTGTATCGATCACTCTGCCGTTAAAATATCCGTATCCGCATTCATCCAATGCTCTTTGCAAAAAGCCCAAATCAAAAGATGCATTGTGGGCAGCGAGGATGCTTTGGTCTAAACGAGGCAATATGTCGCTGATCACTTCCTCCAACTCAGGAGCGCTCGATACGTCATCTTGCGTAATGCCAGTCAGTTCGCTTATAAAGGGCGGGATCGGCTTGTCTGTATAAATGAAGCTCGTGTACTCATCAACAATTTCATTCTGTTCAATCAAGACGAGACCAACCTGAATGACCCGGTCACTCGGTTGGTTTCCCGTCGTTTCAAAATCCAATACCGCAAATCTCATCTCTAACAGGTCCTTTCCAGCCCAATAACAGTTCTTGATTGTCATTATACAATAACAAAGAGGGTTCAAGAAAGGGAATAAAAATTTAAGGAAGGATCGGTGATCATAGCGAGCTGGAAATATTGCTCTGCTTTCTTCTCTTGATTCCAAATGAGGTGAATGCAGGCAAGCGCGTGATATGAAATCGCTAAAATGCGCTTATCTTGTTCGGCTGAAGCAACAATTTGCCCAAAATGACGGGAAGCTTCCAAGAAATGTCCTTCATGAAAATTACATAATGCCAAATAAAAACGCGCTGGCGCAAAGTCTGGATGACGGCTGCACAAATCTTCAAATACCTTTATTGCATGGTCAAACATCGACAATTCATAATATCCTTGCCCGCGTTCGAACTGTTCCGCCATTTCATGCGTCATCAGTTCGTCATCGGTCAGCCATCCTTGTTCCATGAAGAGCATTTCATGCTCCATCGCTTCCTGAATCTGGCGATGAACAACGCCCATATGCTCTTCGAATTGAAGCCATTCCTCAATGCATATGTCGCTCATAATTTTCAAGCCTTCCAACTGTTCCAGCAGTTCGCCTTTTTGATGCATCGAAGCCATTGGATATTGCTTCCGGATTTCTTCAAGCACCTCATTCATGGTGGCAAATAAAGCTTGAAACATAATGAAATCTCCCCTTTGCTTCACCCGATTTCTTCAACCGGTTTAACCTCATTTTTTGTTTCAGGGGAGATTTTCATACCTGCAATATTAGGAATATCGTCTAAACCGTCGTACCGTGCAATTCAGACGGGAGCATCGCTTCAATTTCATTGCGGTCATTGAGCACCGCAACTTTCGGATTGTAACTTTTGGCCTCTTCTTCAGACATCATCGCATACGCAATAATGATGACTTTGTCTCCGGGCTGAACCAGCCGCGCTGCTGCTCCGTTTAGACAGATGACGCCTGAACCGCGCGGTCCCGGAATAACGTACGTTTCCAATCTTGCGCCATTGTTATTGTTTACGACTTGCACTTTTTCATTCGGCAAAATATCCACCGCATCCATTAAATCCTCATCAATCGTAATGCTGCCGACATAGTTCAAATTCGCTTCCGTAACCACGGCTCGATGCAATTTTGATTTCATCATCGTTCTAAACATGAAGCACACCTCCCTTAATATATGAAATCATTCGACTGATGCATGCCTCGCTTCCAGTATGCAATTATCAATCAGCCGCGTCTTTCCAAAAAATACAGCCAAGGCGACAATCACCGATTGGGTCTGCAATATTTGTTGAACAGGCTCTGAGGCGGGAAGCGGCGCAAGCTCAGGATATGACATGATTTCAACATAATCGATCCGGGCGAGCGGCGCGGTTTGAATATGTGCCGCAACCCGATCATGCAGATCACTGGCGGAAATATGCGGCTCGCGATCGACCAGCTCTTGCGCCAGTTGCAACGATTTATGCAGCACGACCGCTTGTTTTCGCTCCTCTTCCGACAAGTACACATTTCGCGAACTTAATGCGAGGCCGTCTTCTTCTCTCACGATCGGAGATGTTCGGATTTCGATATTCATGTTCAAGTCTTTGGCCATTTGCTGGATCACCGCTGCTTGCTGCGCATCTTTTTGGCCAAAATATGCTCGGTCAGGCTGTA
>CALKAN010000229.1 GCA_937983035.1 uncultured Paenibacillaceae bacterium
CCTTTACAGCGAAATCGATTTTATGTTAAAACATTTGAAAGATTGGATGAAAGACAATGTGATTGAACTGGCGAGAGGGGCGACGGTGCCGGTCATCAACGGTTTGACGGATATGGCGCATCCGTGCCAAGCATTGGCGGATTATCAAACGATTTATGAGAAAAAAGGCAGATTGAAAGGGCTCAAGCTCGCGTACATCGGGGACGGAAACAATATGGTGCAATCTTTGATGGTCGGGGCCGCCAAACTCGGAGTCCATATTGCCGTGGCGACTCCGCCGGGATATGAGCCGAAACAAGAAGTCTTGGAATCTTGCAAAGAATATGCCGAGAAATCCGGCGCAGTGATTGAACTGACGCATGATCCGAAGGAAGCGGCATCGCAAGCGGATGTCATCTATACTGACGTATGGGCCAGCATGGGCTTTGAAGATGAGCATGAAGAACGGTTGAAAGTGTTTCAACCTTATCAAGTAAACTTGGAATTGGTTCAGCATGCGAAAGACGACTTTTTGTTCATGCACTGTTTGCCGGCTAAGCGCGGAGAAGAAGTGAGCGATGCAGTGATTGACGGAGAACATTCGATTGTATTTGATCAGGCAGAAAATCGTTTGCATGCCCAAAAGGCCATTATGGCTGCAATTATGTAAGCATGCCGAGCGGCAATGGCACCGATAAACTGGTCTTTTGCCATGGAAAACTAAAACATGAAAAAACCGCAGGTTAGGAAAGCTGAGCCTGCGGTTTTTTTGTGGCAGTGACTGAAAATTGTGACTAGAGCCGACAACTGCATATTAATTTAAACGAGTAAGATGAATTCATTTGTGAAATATGTTGCTGATTATGTACAAATATAGTTGGCAAATCTGGATGTTTGCGCTGATGCGTGAATGATGGGTCGATTATCTGGATTGATGATGCTTCTTGCGGTGCCGCCATTCCAAAATAAAACAGATTCCAAACGCAAAGATCAGGCTGACTAGCAAGAAAAGGGATTCCACTGAAAACTCAACCTTTCCAAAATAGATTAAACCTGCCACAAATTTACAATTACATCCAAAATAACACATTGACAACGAAATGTCAAAAAATGTTCTTACAACATTTGGCATAAAACGCTTGTTTTAAAATTGTTAATTATGATAGAATTAATTCTTGGTTGGTTTCATTACAAAAATAGTAGGGGAATCGCAAAAATGAGTTTAAAAATGCAAAAGCTTGAAGAAACATTTGAATATTTCCAAACTTCCAATCCTTTTAAGCTTGCACAATTGCTCGATTTAGACATCGCTTATATCGATTTTCCTGAAGAATTTTACGGGTACTATACGATCATGCTAAATGTTCATCAAATATTAATTAATCAAAATTTATCTCCAGAAGTGCAAGAAAAAGTATGCGAGCACATGCTGGTGCATCATTTATTGCATAAGGGGATTGAATTTTGCTTGGATGCAGATTTGTTTGTCAAATTAGAAAAAGAAAAAAGGAACGAAAAATATTTGCATTTGCATCGAAAATTTAAGTCCTTGCTTTCGGTGTAACGGCATCGTGAAATTTTGAGATCCCGAATATTTTCAAGTCATATGCAATATGTGCAATGATCGGGATGATGAGCGTGCCTGTAAGCATAAACATTGCGCTGAAGGAAATTCCTGCCGCCAATGCGTTGATGATGCCAGAGATTCCCTGATGATAATGAGCGGCGGCGAAAAGGACGTTAGTGATCAAGACGCTCATGACAAGCGAATGCGGGAGCCAATGGATGCTGATGTAAGCCGCAAGAAAGCTGCGGTACATCACTTCTTCGCCGATGCCGACAAACACGGCTGCCGCAACGTATGCAAGGCGTTCTTTTTTAGTCGTTGGGTAAACGTGGCTTCGATGGTCAAAGGCTTCTTTCACAGCTGTGCGAAATGTTTCCATTCGCATCATAAAAAATGGAAGCAGATTAACAACGATGAATAAGCATAAAACAAAAATGAGAATATAACCGCTGAAGCTTGACCAAGTCCAATGATCATTTGAAACGACTTTTATATTGAAATGAACCGTTTGCTGCCAGCCTTTGACTAGAATAATCAATAAGCTCACGAGTGCGAGAATCAGAGACAATTGGAAATAGATGCTTATCTTTTCTTCCGTCTTAGCCGTGCGGGACAGCTTTTTTTCTCTCTGCCATCCCCATATTGGCAAAACGATCAGCATGAATGCTGCGATGACGTGTTCCAATAAAGTTTTCCACTCCAACGTCAATTCACCCCTCCCCAGATTTTTTCAAATGCCATTCCCGCTCTAAGATCGTTTTCATCCTTAAATTCGATGTGACGATTGAAATCCCTTTCAAAATTTTTGCAAACTTTTAATATAACTTTTAATCTTTTGTCATTTTTCTTCTGAAATTGGGTTAAATTCGACACAGAACATGTTATAATGTAAAAAAAATGTGCTTCTATGCCGGTTTTGAAAAAAGGAAATCGCATATTCGTGTCGAATACTTTTTTAACAAAGAGCGTGCGCGCTTCATGGAGGGTTCTTCGCTCTTTGATATGGACGGTTATGCTTTTTTTAATATCCATCTAATACCGGCCGATAGAGTTAATAGATAGAATTCATGTCGGCATTCTCTGATGAATGAATAAGATTCATGGCAGCCGCAATGCCGTCGGCGCCTGTCAGGAGATTGACGGATGAATCTTAGAGATCGAATGAAAAAGGGGCATGAAGTCATCAGAGCGTATACAGGAGATGGGATCATTGATTGAAATGCATGATGTTTGGAAGTCTTATGGCAAAGAACAGCACGCCTTGCGAGGCGTCAATGTCGTGATTGACAAAAATGAATTTGTGTATATTGTCGGACCGTCTGGCGCAGGGAAATCGACTTTTATGAAATTGATTTATAGAGAAGTCACTCCGACGAAAGGCGAATTATTTGTTAACGGCTTTAATCTCGGAAAGTTAAAGCAGCGCAAGATTCCGTACGTGCGGCGCAATATCGGCGTCGTATTTCAAGATTTTAAGCTGCTGCCGAAAATGACGGTGTATGAGAACGTTGCATTTGCGATGGAAGTCATTGAAGCTCCCCGCCGCATGATCAGGCGAAGGGTGATGGAGGTGCTCAATTTAGTCGGCCTTGACAAGAAAGCAGATGTTTATCCGAACCAGTTGTCAGGAGGGGAACAGCAGCGGGTTGCGATTGCGCGCGCGATCGTGAATAAACCGTCTGTGATCATTGCCGATGAGCCGACTGGAAACCTCGATCCGGATACTTCGTGGGAAATCATGCACTTGCTG
>CALKAN010000230.1 GCA_937983035.1 uncultured Paenibacillaceae bacterium
ATAAAACATATTAAACAATCGGACAGGTGATGTCTATGAGCAAAAAGGATGATTTGCCGGTACCGCTTCTGGCTTTCTCCTCAGACGATGGCAGCCATAAGCCGCATGCATAAACCGCATGCATAAACAAAGCGCGCGGATGCCCGCGCGCTCCATGCATGAAGTTTTCGCACAAACGGATCCGTCCGCTCATCCGCGTACAGCCGCTGATGATGCAGGGACGATCCGATACGTCTCACCTGCCGTCGTCGGCAATGCCAGTATGCCGCTGTTCAGCTTCACTGCCTTCGTTGCTTCCTTTCCGTCCAAAGTGGTGATCTTCGTTTCCATCCCCGCAAATATGCGCAGCTGATTGCCTTTTAATGACGTTGCTTTCGCACAGGACAGCACTCCATTTCGCCAATGCAGTTCCAACTCAAAACCGCCCCTCGCGCGAATGCCTTTCACGCTTCCGTTTGGCCATGCAGCCGGCAAAGCCGGAAGCAAATGGATGTAACCTAAATGACTTTGCACCAGCATCTCGGCGATGCCGGCAATTGCGCCGAAGTTGCCGTCGATCTGAAACGGCGGATGGTTGTCAAACAAATTGGGCAGCGTTGATTTTCTCAGCAATTCATTCAAATGAACATACGCTTGATCCCCATCCAGCAGCCGCGCCCAGAAATTGATGATCCACGCACGGCTCCACCCGGTATGGCCGCCGCCGTTGGCCAAGCGCCGCTCCAGCGTAACTCTGGCCGCTTCGGCAAGTTCAGGCGTCCGCAAAGGACTGATCGTCGTGCCCGGATGAAGAGCAAACAGATGAGAAATGTGACGATGGCCCGGGTCTTGTTCTTCATAATCTTCCAGCCATTCTTGCAGCTGGCCGTATTTGCCGATCTTCATCTCCGGCAGCCGCGCTTTCAGCGCCTCCCATTCTGTACGAAGCGATTCGTCTGTGCCGAGAATTTGGCTGGCAGCGATGCACGCATTCAAAAGCTCTGTCAAAATTTGCGTATCCATCGCCGGCCCGTAACACAATGTGCCGCTTTCTCCATTAGGAAGACGATATCTGTTCTCCGGTGAAACGGAAGGACTCGTCACCAAATACCCTTCTGGACTTTCTATAAGAAAATCCAGAAAAAACAATGCTGCCTCTTTCATCGTTTCATATGCGCGCCTCAAAAATGCCGAATCCATATTAAACTGATAGTGCTCCCACAGATGGAGCGTCAACCAAGCGGCCCCCATCACCCACTGCGTCGCCGGTCCATACATGTCTTGCGGCGCGGTATCTGCCCAAATGTCCGTATTATGATGGGCAACAAAACCGCGGCAGCCGTACATCGATCGAGCGGTCACTTTGCCGTTTACCCTCATTCGTTCGATGAGTTCAAATAAAGGCTCGTGACATGGGGACAAATTGCAAACTTCAGCCGGCCAATAATTCATTTCAGTGTTGATATTAATCGTATATTTGCTGTCCCATGGAGGCGACATCGAATCGTTCCAAACGCCTTGCAAATTCGCCGGAAGCGACCCGGGTCGGCTGCAAGAGATCAACAAATATCTGCCGAAATTAAAATAAAGCGTCAAGAGGCCGATATCTTCTTCTCCTTGTTGAACCCGCTCCAGCCGCTGCGAAACCGCGTATTGGGACGGATGGACGGCGGAATTTCCGCCCAGCTCGAGTTTCATGCGATGAAACAAACTTTGATAACCGGCAATATGCTGTCGTTTTAATTGCTCATACGGTTTGGCCGCAGCTTGTTCCAACCTTTGCAGACAGTATTCAAGCGGATTGTCATGCCGGAATGTGCTGGCCGCTGCAAGCACGAGCGTTGCCTCATCTGCCTGATCCACGGCCAAATGCGCGCCAATCGTCCGCACCGATCCGCCGGAGACGACGGCTTTCACGGATGCGGAATAAGAAAGCCCGTCTTTTCCGCCGCATTCATTTTCCATGATGATCGTGTCAGAGCCGTGCCGAAAAGCGCGATCCATATATCTGCCTTTTTTTCGTTCAAATCTGGAGATGAAAGTTAACGCGCCCGGCTGATCTGCTTCAAGGCGAATCACGA
This sequence comes from uncultured Paenibacillaceae bacterium, assembly GCA_937983035.1. Taxonomy (GTDB): domain Bacteria; phylum Bacillota; class Bacilli; order Paenibacillales; family CALAME01; genus CALKAN01. The sequence continues at coordinate 2,061 of CALKAN010000230.1, forward strand.
TCACTTGATCCGGATAACTGCAAAATATTTCTCGGCGAAAATTCACGCCGCCGCATTCATAAGAAATGACGGCAACCGCCCGCTCAAGATCAAGTTCTCTCCGATAATTTGCCGCCTGTCCTTCCGGATGCTCAAACTTAATCATGAGATCACCGGCAGTCAAATAATGCCGCTGGCTTTGCGGCACGGCCGTTAAAGCCATTTCTGACAGTTTGTGCGCTTCTTTCAACCTGCCATCAAACAACAGTTTTCGAATTTCCGGCAGGTATTCCAGTGCGTCCGGATTGTTGCGGTTTCTCGGCCCGCCGTACCAAACAGAATCTTCATTGAATTGAATTTGTTCCATGTCCGGTGCTCCGAACACCATGCCTCCCAAGCGTCCGTTGCCGACAGGGAGCGCTTCGTTCCAGTCTTTCGCAGGCTGATCAAACCACATCAATGTTTCATTTATGTTTGTCATCTTCCATGCTCCTATCTATTCATAAATGATGCAGAGCAGAAGACGGTTTCATCGTCTTCTGCCCGGATCAGCAAACGCTTTTTCTATTTTTATTTTGACTCCATCGCTGCCGCGACTTCCGTATCTGCTTGTTCTTTTGCTTGACGCAAAGCGGTGTTGATATCGATCTCCCCTGCACTAACCGGGCAGAGCACGCTCTTTAACGCGGATTCCGCTGCGCCGTCATAAAGTGTTTTATTTGGAATCGCAGCAGGGGTTGTTTTAAACGCAGCATCCCAATTGATCGTCTTTCCTGTGCTCTTTTCATATTCTTCGCCGTATACTTCGCGAACTTTTTCATTCACCAGCGTTGTCATTTCGCCTTGTTTTGATTTCAATGTTTGATATTCATCCGATACTAAATATTTGATCACTTGCATCGCTTCATCCGGATGTTCGGAAATCGATGTAATGTTCCAATACGTCGGATAAGGCTGAGAGCCTACGCCCGGCATGTCGCTGAAAACCGGAACGGTCGCCATGTCCCAGTCCATATCTGCCATGGACGGATTCGCAGTGTGCAAGTCGTTAAAGTAAACGAGCATGGACAAATTTTTATGTTTTAGAAATTCATCTTTATATGGAAATTTTCCTGTCCCCTGCATATATTCTTTGTACCCCGCCGGCTCTGCTTCGCCAATGTAAATCGTTTCGATTAACCTTTTCCAGCCCGGTTGATCAAATGTCGTTTTATTTGTTTCAGGATCTATATAAGGCAATGAAAATTGATTCATCCGAATCGTGTGCACCTCAGAGGATGCGAGACCTAAATATTGCACCCCTTGCTCATTTCTGGTCATCTGAGCGGCCAAACTCATCGCTTCATCCCATGTCAGCCCGTCTTCAGGATATTTGACGCCGAAGGCATCAAACAATTCTTTATTGTAGTAAGTCACCATCACCAGGTTCATTACCGGCAGACCGAACAAACCGCCGTCTGCCAGCCCTCTCATCCCGTCGATCAAGCTCGGCTCAAATCGATTCAAGTCCACGTCATGCGATTTGACCAAATCACTGATATCCATCGCTAATCCCGGCTCCATCAATCCTCCCGGAAGCCCGCCGATCGTCTCAAAAATGAGGTCAATTTGTTGGTTTGTCGTAAGCAGCAGATCGATCGTGCTTTCCCCGCTTATTTTTTCAATATATTGAAATTCAAAATGCGGAAACTGTCGTTCTAAATATTGCAAAATATTTTGTTCAAAAACCGGCACATCAAGGCCTCCGCTGGACGTAATCACGAGTTTAACTGCATCTGTGTCTTCCTTTACAGTCGATCCATCGCTTGATTTCGAAGAAGGAACGCCTTCATTCGAACATGCTGCCAAAACAACAATAAAAACAGAGAGCAACAACACTTTGAAAAACGTCGTTTTAAGTGTCATTTCATTATTCCTCCTATAAAATAAGGTGACAGCGCTTTATTTATTTTCTGTGGAAGACAAATGATCAGCAAACATCAAGCCATGATTTTTAAATCAGTCATTCGGATGATTGATGCCGGCAATCAAAAAGTCGTTAAACGCCGCATAACCATTTCCAGCCATCCCTTTTCGATTCCCTGCATACAAACCAACTTTGGCTCCAACCCAATGTCCTTTCGACGCGATCATGGACGGTCCGATCGTTTCGAAACGCGTGCCGTCATGGCTCCAGCTGAATTTGCAAACACCGCCTTCCATAACATTCACTTTCAAAAACAGTTCTGGTTTTGTAAGAAATATCGACTCGACTGCTTCTTCCATGCCTTTCTTGCCGTCGCCCTGCACAAACCGAAGAAGCCATCTTCCATCACAATCCCGGCTGACTTCCAGCGATGCATAGCGATACCCGAACACGATCAAGCCTGCAGAGTCGCCTGCAGCATCTGCAGCTAACTTCAGTTTCACTTGAGCAGAAAAGGCCGGTGCCGGAAACTTCTGCATCAGCAAATGCGGAACATGATAAAGATTGTTTTGCTGCATCGGAACGGCGTACAACCGCAAGTGCCCATCGCGCAATTCATGCCATTCGGGCTGTGCATTTGCCTGCCATTGCCATTGCAATCCGAGCTGATCCCCAGTAAAATCATCGCTCGTCGCCGGTTCTGACGGCTCGGTTTGCGCCTTCACATTCGGTTTGCGCCATATGCTGACCGGTTCGCCAATCCCTTTTCCTTGCTTATCCTCGCCAATGACCGGCCAATCATCGATCCATTGCATCGGCTGCAAGTGAACAATTCTTCCATAGACATCGCGATCCTGAAAATGAACAAACCAAGATTCTCCATTCTCCAACTCCACATACCCGCCTTGATGAGGGCCGTTCACATCAGTGCTGCCTTGATGCATCACGGTTCGAACCTCATACGGACCGAACGGCTTTCGGCTGCGCAGCACGATTTGCCAACCTGTCGCAACACCGCCTGCAGGGGCAAATATGTAGTAATATCCATTGCGTTTGTACATTTTCGGCCCTTCTGCAGTCGGATGTTGGCCGGTCCCGTCGAATATGATCCTCCCTTCGCCGATCAACTCCCTCCCATCCGGCGTCATTTCGTGCATCATCAGCATATGTTTTATTCCTGCTCTGGTCTTGGCAAAATCGTGAACGAGATAGGCTTTGCCGTCAGGATCC
>CALKAN010000231.1 GCA_937983035.1 uncultured Paenibacillaceae bacterium
TTAGTATGCGGCACGTGGTCTTTGTTTGGCACGGAGCGGGACGCGCCCATGCTGACAGAGGAGGCTCGCCTGCTGGACTTTTCCAACGAAGGAGGAGCAGGGGGGAAATTTCAGCTGCTGAAAAACATTATGGGTCTCTGGATTTTGCAAGAATGCAAACGGGAATGGGATGCACAGGGAGAAGCGAAAGATTATTCGCTGCTCGTGTCTGAAGCCCGCCGCGCCCAGCCGTTTCGCAGCTTGATTCATCCGGATGATTTTCGTTTTTACTCCCCGCACGACATGGTCTCGAAAATTCAATCGTTCTGCAAAGAAACCGGACAGCCGATTCCGGAAAGCACAGGCGAAATTACGCGGTGCGTGATTGAGAGCCTTGCGCTGCGCTACCGTCAAGCGATCGAGCAGCTGGAGCAATTGACAGGCGAGTCATATGAACGATTGCATATGGTTGGCGGCGGCATTCAAAATGAGCTGCTGTGCGAGCTGACCGCGAACGCGATCAGCCGGTCGGTTTGGGCCGGGCCGTCTGAGGCCAGCGCGCTCGGAAATATGCTTCTGCAGCTCATGGCAGAAGGATTATGTTCCGATTTGCGCGAGGCTAGAAGGCTGATCGCCCGTTCTTTTCCTGTGCGCGTATATGAACCGAGCCAAGATGCGAAAGAACGGTCCGGCTGGGAACAAGCATACAGGCGGTTTTTGCAGCTGGATCGCAAGTAAGCTGCATCGCTGATGGAACCGGATAAATGAACAATATAAAATGAAGGAGGCCAATGCGATGTTGAAAGGGATTTCTCCGCTTCTGTCCCCGGATTTGCTTAAAGTGCTGATGGAAATGGGACATGGCGACGAGATTGTGCTTGCCGACGGGAACTTCCCCGCGGCCAGCCATGCTCAGCGATTAGTTCGGCTGGATGGTCATTCGATCCCTGCATTGCTGGACGCGATTTTACAATTGTTTCCGCTGGATGCTTATGTGGAAAAACCTGCCGCATTAATGCAATTGGTGCCGGGAGACAACGTGGAAACGCCGATTTGGGATCAGTATAAACAGATCATCCGCTCTCATGCCGGGATCGATGAGCCGTTCGAGCACGTGGAAAGATTCGAATTTTATGAACGCTCCCGCAAGGCATATGCCATTGTCGCCACCGGGGAAAGCGCCTTATATGCCAATATTATTTTAAAAAAAGGCGTTGTATCGCCTTAAACAGATGCATACTCCTAAGATCAGAACAATTATCGTGCCTGCAGGCCGAATTTGCATAGAAAACGACGTGCCGCTTGTCTTTGGACAAATGGACACGTTTGTTTTTTTTCGTCGAAACAATATTGCCTAAATAGAAGGATATTTTCATCCAATCACGAATAATCAATATTCTATAGTTCGAAAATCATGCATGGTCCAAACAAAACGGGCCAAATACAAATGGGAACATGGAGCGAGATATGAGTACGATTCCGCAACCGATTCGTTCTTTATTGAAACAAAAAGGGATTCAAGAAAAAGAGATGTTGACTTGGCTGGAATGCGACCGCGACATTGATGAAAATGTCCCGAGACAGACGATCGTTGTGCTGACGGCAGACCAGCTGCTCATTGCCAAAGAAAAGAAGGAAGCAGCCGGCTCGCATGTCCGCCCGGTATCTGCCGATGCGGATGCCGAACAAATGGAAACGGCTTCATGCGATTGTTCGAGCTTCTCTTTGGAAGAAGTAGAGGCGGTGACCATCGTTCCATTGGCGGCATCAGGGATGATCGTCGTCAAGATGGATGGACAGGAGCAGGCTGTGGCAGCTTTTCAGAACGGCAAGATGTTTGAAGCGACGCGGCTGGTCAAAATTTTTGACAAATTGAAGAAAAAAGAAAAAATCACAGAGGAGGATTTGAAAGATCGGGAAAACAAAACGTGTCCGACGTGCGGACGGATGTATCCGAATCAAAATCGGCAAATATGTCCGAGGTGCATGAAAAAGCGCGCGATCTTTTTCAGATTGCTGTCTTTTGCCGGCGCTTACAAGGGGCTCATTGCGCTCATCGTCCTGTTTATGCTGCTGAATTCAGCGACAGGGCTCGTTATTCCTTATTTGCAAGGCGAAGTGCTGTTTGACCAAGCGCTCGGCAACACCGGTCCCTTTGCCGGCCAAATCGCTTTAGTTATTTTACTGATCATAGGCTTTCGGACGCTTTCGCTCGTATTCGGCATCATCTTTGGCATGCTGAATGCCCGCTTGGCAGCGAATGTGGCCTTCGGTTTAAAAAGCCGCATCTTTGAATCGATGCAGCGGCTTTCGCTCAGCTTTTATCAGAAGAAGCAGACAGGCCAGCTCATGACGAGAGTGAACAATGACGCGACTGAGCTGCAGTTTTTCTTCGTGGACGGCATTCCATATTTTATCTTGAATGCGATGAACATTGTCGGCATATTAACGATTTTGCTGTTTATGGATTGGAAGCTGACATTGATTTGTCTCGTGCCTTTGCCGCTCGTGCTGTTTCTTACCCGCACGTATTTTCCGAAATTGTGGCGGCTGGCCGGAAGAAGGCATCGAAGAGCGAGTTCCATGAATTCGCTGATCAGCGATACGCTCCGCGGAGCGAGAGTAGTAAAGGCATTTGGAAAAGAAAGGGAGGAAATCAGGCGGTTTCAGCATGCGAACGTATCGTTTTCCAATATAGAACAATCGTTTAACAAGATGGTCAGCACGCTCGGACCGGTGTTAATGCTGCTGACTCAATTCGGCGGTTTGCTCGTGTGGGGGTTCGGCGGCTGGAAAGTCATTCAGAGCGAATTGACATTCGGGCAGCTGTTTTCTTTTGTCACTTATATTTACATGCTGTTCGGTCCAATTCAATTTATGAACAATATTGTGAACTGGTGGTCTTACTGCATGTCTGCCGCGCAGCGGATTTTTGAAATTCAAGATGCGGTGCCTGAAGTGGCGGAGAAGAAAAATCCGGTACATCTCGAGCAAATGGAAGGCAGGATCGAAGTAAACCGCATCACTTTCGGTTATGAACCGAACAAACCGGTGCTGAAAGAAGTTTCGATGAAGGCAGAACCGGGGCAGATGATCGGTGTTGTCGGCCGCTCCGGCGCAGGAAAATCGACGCTCGTCAACTTGATCTCTCGGCTGTATGACGTGGAGGAAGGAGAAATCCGCATCGACGGGGTGAATGTCAAAGATTTGTCCAATGATACTTTGCGCAAACATATCGGGATTGTTTCCCAAGAAGTGTACGTTTTTATGGGCACAATTGCGGAAAACATTGCGTATGCGAATCCGGACTGCACGATGGGCGAGATTATTCGGACGGCGGAAATTGCGAACGCG
>CALKAN010000232.1 GCA_937983035.1 uncultured Paenibacillaceae bacterium
TTTCCACAGCGACACCTGTATAAAAAATGCCTTCCTCATGATGATTCCCTTTTTTAGGCTCATAGACGATATAACGCTCACTTCGATCCATCCCTAGTTCCTGCATCCGCTGCATCGTTTGCTGCACTTTTCCGGGAATGATTTGCGGGTACAATGCAAAAGGGGCAGCATGCTTAATGCCGATCACTTTTACATCCATTTGCTTTATATGCATACCGTGCATCCTCCATACATATAGTAATGCTTGCGCCTTATTCGGCCATTTCAAGCTGTTTTGATCCTTTTATGCTGCACAGGATTGGTGAAACTGAGCGAGCACCAATAACAATATGATCTGTCCTGCTACAATCAACGTTACGACGATCAGTTCATTGACACTGCGAGATCGGCTGCCGCCTGCACATCGTTCAGTTTCCCTAAAGGCACCCAATCATGAACAAGCATAAATAATAAAATTAAACATAATCCGATGGACAAAAAGATTTCCTACAGGCGAATTTGCCTTCTTATGCCAGTCACCCCCAATAAATGGATGATCACATTTGATCTCCATTTAACTATGAGAATGAATGCGCTGTCAACACGAAAACATCTTCTTTAAGCTAATTATTTTGCAAGCTTTTCAACTTTTCTTATTCCGCTTCTCTTAATCGTTCAATCAAGCTTTTGCGAGCGACAAGTTTATAAGCAAAACATTATAACTCCTTTCATTCAGCCGGCATCCGATCCCTGTCTCCGTGACGGCAGTTTGAGGCACTAGCGTAAACAGGACGCATTGGATACAATGAATATGTGCAGCATCAAATACTGTTAAACTGCGGAGTGATCAGCATGAATATTACATCGATCCTGCTGTCGCTGGTGATGGTTTCCAACCTTCTGTTTGCCGCCGTCATCATTTTCAAGGAAAGGAAAACGGCAGGCGCTACATGGGCATGGCTGCTTGTGCTTTTTTTCATGCCTGTGGTCGGTTTTATCCTGTATTTAGTCTTAGGCAGGAGCTTAAGGCGCGACGGCTTTTTTCATTGGGAAGATTTGGACAAAGTCGGCATCGGAGAAACGTACAACAATCAATTGGCGCAAATTGAATCCGAACAATTCCCCTATCGAAACGAAGCCGAAAGAAAACATCGAGACTTGATCTATATGCTGATGAAAAACAACTACGCCGTTTTAACGGAAAATAACGCCTTGCAAATCATTACGGACGGACGCGACAAATTCAATCAGCTTTTTATGGACATTTCGCGCGCCAAATCCTACGTGCATGTGCAATATTACATCATTCAAAATGACACGCTCGGCAATCAATTCATTGATTTGCTGACAAAAAAGGCGAAAGAAGGCGTCACGGTGCGCGTTTTATATGATGATTTAGGTTCGCGGAGGCTGACTCGCTCCTTTTTCAAAAAATTTCGCGAAGCCGGAGGACAAGCGGAAGCATTCTTTCCTTCAAAGCTCCGCTTCATTAACTTGCGCATGAACTATCGGAATCACCGCAAATTCGTCATAATCGACGGCGAAATCGGCTATATCGGCGGTTTTAACGTCGGGGATGAATACGTGGGACGGCACAAAAAGTTTGGATACTGGAGAGATACGCATTTAAGAATCGAAGGGCCTGCCGTCTATTTAATGCAAACCCGCTTCATTCTGGATTGGAATCAAGCCTCCCAAGTACATAAAATTGCCTACGATCCGGACTTGTTCCCTGCCATGCAGCCGAAAGGCGAAATCGGCATTCAAATTGCAACAAGCGGTCCGGTTTCGAAATATGAGCATATTAAATTAGGATTTTTAAAAATGATTGCTTCCGCCCAAAAATCGATTTACATTCAAACCCCTTACTTCATTCCAGACGCGAGTTTGCTGGATGCGCTTCGCATTGCACTGCTGTCGGGAGTAGAAGTGAACATCATGATTCCCGACAAGTCAGACCACCCGTTTGTCCGCTGGGCTTCATTGTCGCACATCGGAGAATTGCTGGAATCTGGCGCGAACGTATATATGTACCGCAAAGGGTTTATCCATGCCAAGTCGATCGTCATTGACGAAGAAATTGCTTCAGTCGGAACAGCAAACATGGATGTGCGAAGCTTCAAATTAAATTTTGAAGCGAATGCGTTTCTATATGACGAGCAAGTCGCGAAACAATTAAACGACACTTTTAGAGAGGATATGAAAGTGTCTACCTTGTTGACATACGAAATGTATTTGAACCGGCCGATCCGCGTGCGCGTGAAAGAATCGATCTCTCGCCTGCTCTCCCCAATTTTATAAAAGCTGTCTGTCTCTTCCTAACCGGCATGTGCTATTTGGCCCTTAACCAGTCTAAGGCACAAAACCGTGCGTGCCAAAACAAAAAAAGAACATCGCGCATTAAACTCAAATGCATGATGTTCTTTAAGCAGCGACTGCCGTCATTTATCCAAATCTGCCGCTGATGTAATCATTCGTTTGTTTGTGCTTCGGATTGGTGAATATTTTTGCCGTTTCGTCAGCTTCTACAATTTTTCCGTTCAAGAAAAAGGCGGTCCGGTCGGATATTCTGGCAGCTTGCTGCATATTGTGCGTCACGATCACAATCGTATACATTTTCTTTAATTCAGTCACCAGTTCTTCCACTTTCAACGTCGCCAGCGGGTCGAGCGCAGACGTCGGCTCATCCATGAGCACAATTTCCGGTTCTACGGCCAGCACTCGGGCAATGCACAACCGCTGCTGCTGCCCGCCTGACAATCCCATCGCCGAACTATGCAGCCGATCCTTGACTTCATCCCACAATGCAGCCTGTCTTAAACTCCGCTCCACGATTTCCATAATTCGAGATTTCTTTTTCAGCCCATGCGCTCTCGGCCCATATGCAATGTTATCATAAATGCTCATCGGAAAAGGATTCGGCTTTTGAAACACCATGCCGATCTTCTTTCTTAATTCGACGACGTCGACCGTTTTGTCGTAAATGTTTTGTCCGCCGATCAACACTTCCCCTGTAATTGACACCCCGCTGATCAGATCATTCATCCGATTGAGCGTCCGCAAAAAGGTCGACTTGCCGCAGCCGGAAGGCCCAATTAAAGCAGTCACCTGATTTTTGGGCACATCTAAACTAATGTCATGCAGCGCTTGAAAATCGCCGTAAAACAAATTCAAGTTTTTGGACCTGATCTGCGGCACGTCCCCTGCGCCCCCTTGGCCCTGCTCGGACTTTGATGCTCTTTGCAATTCAATCACTGTCATGTAAATCCGCCCTTTCATGAAATTTCGGATTAAAATTTGCAAGTCCCGCCATTTACGAAAATCGTTTGATCAGTCTGCGAAAAAACCAGCTTGCCGCAAAATTGATCAGCAAAATAAGGATGATCAAAACAGATGCTGTCCCAAACGCGACGTCCATGGCGCCTGTTTCCATCGCCACCATGTACAAATGCAAAGACAGCGTGCGGCTTCCGTCAAACAACGACTGCGGAATTAACAAACTGCCTCCAAGCGTAAGCAGAAATGCTGCCGTCTCTCCGATCACTCTTCCAATGGACAGTATAATTCCCGTAATAATGCCCGGCATCGCCGCAGGCAGAATGAGACCTTTGATCGTCTGCCATTTCGTTGTGCCCAGCGCCAAGCTTCCTTCCCGCAGCGAATCGGGCACCGCCTTCAAAGCTTCTTCAGCTGTGCGAACAATCGTTGGCAATACCATCGTTACGCCTGTCAGCGATGCCGACAAGATCGACCATCCGCCGGTGATCGGTTTGAGCAAAATGACAAAGAACGCGAAGCCAAACAAGCCGAAAACGATGGATGGAATCCCGGCGAGCGCCTCTGTCGCAAATCGAATCATATCCGTGATTCTGCCGCGGGACGTATACTCATTGAGATAAATGGCCGCGCCTACCCCGATCGGAGCAGCGATGATCATCGTTGTAAGCACTAAATATATCGTGCCGACAATCGCTGGAAATATGCCTCCTTCTGCTCCCATTTTGCGCGGATTGGAAAATAGAAAGTCGAAGCTGATCTTCGTGATGCCTTGCACGAAAATATAAGCGATAATCAAGAGCAAAATGCAGACGGTCAAGATGCCCAACGCGCTGAAAAAAGCAAAAGCGATGTTCTGATTTCGATTGACCTTGCTCATTTGGCACCTCCTTCACGCCTGCGGCGCACGAGCAATTGAGTGATAGAATTGAGCACGATAATGAATACGAACAAAACGATGCCGGTGGCAAACAATGCTTGCTGATGCTCAGGCCCGGCATACCCCATCTCCAGCGCAATGTTCGCGGTCATCGAACGGGCTGGAGCGAACAAGCCGGTCCAGTCCAGAGCCGGCACGGCAGGCGTATTTCCGATCACCATGATCACAGCCATCGTTTCCCCGAGCGCCCTTCCGACTCCAAGGATCACCGCGGTGATAATGCCTGATTTTGCCGCCGGAAGCAGCAGCTTGTATATCGACTGCCAATGGGACGTGCCCAGCGCCAGCGATCCTTCCTTATACTCACGCGGTACAGCTCGCAGCGCATCGATCGATATGTTGATAATCGTCGGCAAAATCATGATCGCCAGTATAATCGCAGCTGCCAAGATCGAGTATCCCGACTGATAATTGGATGGCAGCACATCTCCGAGCGGGCCCCGTGACAAGCTGGCGATTACGCCCCGCACCGCGAACATGCCGAACAATCCGTAAACGACAGACGGGATGCCTGCCAAAAGCTCAACTGCGGGAATAATCGTTTTCGAAATTCGCTCATTCGCGATCTCCACCAAATATATGGCGACCCCTATGCCCATGGGCGCTCCGATCAATACAGCGACAAACGTAACATAAATCGTCCCGACGATCATCGGCCAGATGCCGTAAACTTGATTCGTCGGATTCCATACGGAGCCAAACAAAATGTCTGTCAATCCGTATTTAAAAAAAATGGGGAGACCTTCCATAAACACAAAAATCCCGATGAGCAAAACAGAAAACACCGCTGTAAATGCTGCCGCAAACAAAAAGATTTTCACGATTTTTTCTTCCAAAATGCGATTCAACGCGGATCATCTCCCATAACGCAAAAAATAGATGAAGTGATTCGCCAAGTCTTCAGCAGCACAGGAAGGGCAAATCAGCAACAACACATGAACACATGTGTTATTGCTGCTAATTTGCCCTCTTTGATTGATGAACATGCTGTTTAAAGCTTAATTTACGGTGACAAAACCAAGATCGGCTGCAATGGCTTGTCCTTCATCGCTAAGAATGAAATCGATAAACGCTTGTGCTGTTTTATTGATTTCTTCACTGTCGCTGACGAGAAAATTAAGCGGTCTGGCGATCGGATACTTATCTTGTTTAATGTTTTCCTCTGTCGGCTCGGCGCCGTTAATGCGAAGCGGCTTCACCGAATCATTGAGACCTCCAAGCGAAATATATCCTATGGCGGATGCATCTTGACTGACTGCTTCTCTCACTGCGCCTGTCGAATTTTGAATGATGGCGTCGGCCGCAAATGATTCATCTCCGAGCACGATTTCGGAAAACGCATCACGCGTTCCTGATCCTTCTTCGCGGTTCACAACAACGATTTCGGCGTCAGCCCCGCCTGCTTCTTTCCAATTCGTAATTTTGCCGCTGAAGATGTCTCTGACTTGTTCCACTGTTAAGTCGGACACTTCATTGTCCGGATTCGCAACGACGGCAATGCCGTCAATGGCAATCGTGATCGGCCGAATGCCGGTCTCATCATCTTTCAGCGCTCTCGATGCCATGCCGATATCGGCTGTGCCTGTTTGCGCGGCGCGCACGCCTGCACCGGAGCCGCCTCCAGAAACTTCAACTCTTGCATCATTTTTTTCCATGAATGCATGGGCCAGTTCTTCAGCCAGCGGCTGCACGGAAGTGGATCCGGCCAAAGTCACCGATTCTTCGCTGCTGCCGCAAGCGGATAATACTAGAACTGCAGTGATGAACAGACAAAAAACTCCCATTAATTTTCTTTTCATCTTTATTCCTCCGCCTAGTTTTTTTAAATTTCTACATGCATTGTAGCACCCGTTCTTAAACGGAATGTTTTCGAAGTGTAAATTCTATGTAAAATTTTCATCGCTTCATTAAAACTTGATTTAAAAACATATCATTTTCATGCAGACATCAGCATTTTTTCGTTTCTGTTGCGTATTACATTAATATGAACAAGTTTTCTTAACAGGAGGTCATGGAAATGGTTGAAAAGAAAAAGTCCGGCAGCAAGCTAACGACTGCCTTCGGCGCTCCGGTTGCAGATAATCAAAATACGATGACAGCAGGGCCGAGAGGTCCCGTCCTGATGCAAGATATTTGGTTTATTGAAAAGATGGCCCATTTTGACCGGGAAGTCATTCCCGAACGCCGCATGCATGCCAAAGGTTCCGGTGCTTACGGCACATTTACTGTGACGAACGATATTACAGCCTATACGAAAGCAGCAATATTCTCAAAAGTCGGCAAAAAAACGGAAATGTTCGCTCGTTTCTCTACTGTGGCCGGCGAGCGCGGCGCGGCAGATGCAGAACGCGACATTCGCGGTTTTGCCTTAAAATTTTACACGGAAGAAGGCAACTGGGACCTCGTAGGCAACAACACTCCTGTGTTTTTCATGCGAGATCCAAAAAAATTCCCTGATTTGAACCATGCGGTGAAACGCGATCCCCGCACGAATTTGCGCAGTCCTCAAAACAATTGGGACTTTTGGACCTCCTTGCCGGAATCTCTTCATCAAGTCACCATCATCATGAGTGACCGCGGCATCCCCAAAAGCTATCGCCACATGCACGGTTTTGGAAGCCACGCTTACAGCTTTATCAACAAAGACAATGTCCGCACATGGGTGAAATTCCATTTCATCACCCAGCAAGGCATTCAAAATTTAACCGATGAAGAAGCAGAAAAGCTGATTGGGAAAGACCGGGAAAGCCACGGCCGCGATTTGTATGAAGCGATCGAGCGCAAAGAGTTTCCAAAATGGAAAATGTATATCCAAGTCATGACCGAAGAACAAGCTAAGAAAATGCCGTATAACCCGTTTGATTTGACGAAAGTATGGTACAAAAGCGAATTCCCGCTCATTGAAGTTGGTGAATTTGAGCTGAACCGCAATCCTGACAATTATTTTGCGGAAGTTGAACAAGCAGCGTTTGCGCCGACCAACATCGTCCCGGGCATCGGATTTTCACCGGACAAAATGCTGCAAGGCCGCTTGTTTTCCTACGGCGATTCGCAGCGGTACCGTCTTGGCGTCAATCATTTCCAAATCCCTGTAAATTATCCGAAAGCAGCGGCCTATTATTGTCCATATCATCGCGACGGCGCCATGCGGGTAGACGGCAACCAAGGCAGCAAGATCGCCTATGAACCCAACAGCTATGGCGAGTGGCAAGAACAGCCGCAATATAAAGAGCCGCCGCTTGAACTCGAAGGAGCCGCCTATGAATGGAATTTCCGGGAAGACGACGACGATTACTTTACGCAGCCGGGCAAATTGTTTAACCTCATGACGCCAGCGGAGCAGCAGCGATTGTTTGAAAATACGGCGCGCAACATGCAAGGCACGACCAAAGAAGTGCAGCTAAGACACATTAACCATTGCTATAAAGCAGACCCTGCATATGGAGAAGGAGTCGCAAAAGCGCTGGGCATATCGATGAGCGAAGTGAACGCTGCCAATGCCGACATCTCTTAAATTCTTCTTATAATATGCGCGAACCGTTCTTGTTTCATTCTTGGCATGAAACAGAAAAAACCCTCTCCGCAAAGCTGCGGAGAGGGTCTCGTCTTTATGCCGCGTTAATCTCGATCCGTCACTTCCACTTCGATATAGTCCACCTCAGAACCAGGGTCCAGCACAACGCTGAAATTCCGAACTGCGCCGGCAGATACGTAGCCGCTGGCTCCTTTCGTGTCAACCGCTTTCCCGTCTTTCGCATAGCCCGTGACTACGACGCCCGCTGTTGTGCCGCTGTTATTGCCGTTTTCCACCACGGCGGTCACTTCTAATTTCCCGTCTTTCAACCGGCTGGCCTCAGACAGCAGTTCCACCTCATCGGCAAAACCTGTCGCCTCGACTTCAACATAAGCGATGCCGGCCGCCTCGAAACTGACGGAAAAGTTTCTCACTGCGCCTCTGGAAACATATCCGCTGATGCCTTTCGTTTCAACAGGCCGGCCATTCTGATCGAATCCTGTTGCAACGATGCCAATGGTGTCACCGCTCTTGCGTCCATTTTCCAC
>CALKAN010000233.1 GCA_937983035.1 uncultured Paenibacillaceae bacterium
ATGCCTGCTCCGTATATGAGCACTGCTGTTGAAGCCGGGAGGGAGAGCCGCAGAAAAACGTGCTGCAATTGTTCGATATCTTCGGCCAGCAAACCGAGCAAATCCCCGGTGCGGTAGCGCGAACGAAGCTGCAAAGCTTGCGGTTCGAGAATGTTGTACAGACGCATGCGCATGCTGGAAAGCAAGCGCAAGACGGTATCGTGGCTGAATAACCGCTCTAAATATTGAATGACGGCTTTGCTGAATCCGAAAGTGCGGACAAGGACGATCGGAACGTACACCATCAAGATGTTTTCCGGCTGCAAAGAAGAACGGGAGATTAAATATCCGGAGGTGAACATAAGTCCGCCCGTACAGGCGACAGCTAACGTTCCAATGACAGCAGCGGCAATGAAGCGGAACAGTCGTTCATGGATATATGGCAGAATCCATCCATTGAACGGTTTCCCGGTTCGATTGCGAAGGCTGTTTTTGTTCACATCCGTTCACCTCCCGTCGCCGCTGCAAGCAATTTGCTGTAGCGGCCTCCTCGTTCCAACAACTGCTCATGGGTGCCTGATTCGACTAATCTCCCTTGATCCATCACTAATATCCAATCCATGTCTTTCATCCAATGCAAGCGGTGAGTTGCCAGAAAAACTTTTCGTTCGTTAAACAGCGGCAACATCGTTTCTTTCATGGCCAGCTCTGTTTCAATGTCCAGATGAGCCGTCGGCTCATCCAGCAAAAAGACGGATCGTTTGCCAGCCAGCGCACGCGCGAGAGCGACGCGCTGCGCTTGCCCGCCGCTCAGCGCCCGCCCCCCTTCGCCGATCTGCTCATAAATGCCGTTTGGCAGTTGCTCCGTCAGCTCAACCAGCCCGACTTTTTCGAGCGCGCGCATGATTTCTTCGTCAGACAGATCCGGATCATAAAAGCGGACATTGTCCGCCAATGAGCCGCTGAACAAATGCGGATGCTGCGGAATAAAGGCGAGTCGTGCCTGCCATTTTTGCAGCAGCGGTCCTTGCAGCGGCTGTTCTTCCAGTGTGATTGTGCCGGAAGCGGGTTTGATGAAGCCTCCCAGAAGCTGCAGCAATGTTGTTTTGCCTGCTCCGCTCATGCCGGCGATGCCGATTTTGCGCATATTTGCATGGATGATCGTCGTGATGCCGGACAATTGAATTTGTCCTTCATCACTGCGTACGGCAACGTTGTGAAGCTTGATTTCTGCATTGGGCTGAACGATCATAGAATGTCCGCTCTCTATGTTTGCAAGGGCATTCGGCTGAAGTTCTGCTTTCCTTTCGCTTCCTGTGGAAGTTGCTTGCGAACGCAGATGCTTCGCATGCGGGACTTGATTCTGATTCGTCAGTTCAAGGGCAGAAGACGCCGGCATCAAAGACTGAGGTTCTGCATCGGAAGCAGATTTTTCCCATTTGCGGACGGCTTCCCATGCTTCTTTTCCGTCTAAAGATGCGTGGTAATCGGTGCCGAGCATGCGCACAGGCGTGAAATATTCCGGAGCGATTAACAGCACTGCCAAGGCGGCTTCCAAGCCAATGGCACCGTCAATTAAGCGCAAACCGAGACCGACGGCGACAAAGGCAACCGATAACGTGCTGAAAAAATCGAGCGCAAACGAGGACAGAAACGCCATGCGGAGCGTGCGCATCGTCGCTGATCGGTAACGTTCGCTTACGTTTTTGATCGTTTTCGCATATGATTTGCTGCGGCCGAGCAAGCGCAGCGTTTCCAATCCGCGGAGCGTATCGGTAAAATGACCGGACAGCACTTGATAAGAGCGCCATTGCCGATCGGCCAGCTTTCTGGCAGCGTATCCGAGCAAAATGAAAAATATGATCAGCACAGGCAGCGTAAAGGTTAGAATCAAGCCTGAGATGAGATCAAGCCAGTATACGACAGCGATGAGCGTGAGAGTGACGAAGATCATATCCGTCATGCGCGGAAGCAACAATTCCAAATAAGTTCGTACGCGGTGAATGCCGTCCATCGCAAGAGTGACGAGCCGGCCGCTGCCAGCTTGCGCTGCAGCGGCCGGTCCGCGTTCGAATATATTCTCAAGCAATTGGATGCGCAATCGCTCGCTTGTTGTTTCTGCGAATTTCCCGCTTATTGCTCGCTGCATCCATACGAATGTATGGCGGGCAGCGAAGGCAGCCGCAAAACAGATGAGCGGATTGACAGCTGCCGCAATGGTCTGCCCGTGAAACAGCACCGTAACCGCCTTTGCCAACCACAGCGCTTGACCGGCGATGGCCGCGCCTTGGCAGAGCGACAGCAGGCCGAGCAAAAGGATGATTGGCCGCGCGCCTTTCACGGCGAGCACATGTTTATCTATCATATCAATACTCCAATGGATCGTTTTCGTTGATTCGCTTTCTGAAGACGTAATAGCTCCAAACTTGGTATGCAAGCACAAAAGGAAGCAAAGTCACTGCAATGATCGTCATCGCTTTCAGCGTGTACGGGCTGGATGAAGCATTGGCCGCCGTCAAATCAAACGCACTGTCAATGGAGCTGATCATGACTCGCGGAAACAAGCCGATAAACAGCGATGCGAACGTAAGGATGATCGCCGCTCCCGTCATGCCGAAAGACCAGCCTTCTCTGCCTTTGCTAAGAAAGCGTCTGGCCAAAATGAGCGACGCGATGCTGATGATGGCAGCCGCGGTCAATATTACCGGCCGCTTGGCAAACAAATCAGATGCCGATACGGTCCATGCGATCAAACCTAAGAGAAGCACGGCTTGAATCGGCAGCAACCGAATGGCGTAAGTCCGGGCTTG
>CALKAN010000234.1 GCA_937983035.1 uncultured Paenibacillaceae bacterium
AACAAGGGAATCGGACAAATCGCATCAGATTCTTTGCCGCACAACCGTTTTGAACGCTATGAAAGACAAATCCGGTTTCGTCCAATCGGAGAGGAAGGACAAGAACGATTGAGCCAAAAGCGCGTGCTCATCGTAGGCATGGGCGCTCTAGGCACAATATCTGCCAGTCATTTGGTGCGTGCGGGAATTGGCGGAGTTCGCATCGCAGACCGCGATTATGTCGAATGGAGCAATCTTCATCGTCAAATGTTGTACGATGAAGACGATGCGCGGGAAGCATTGCCGAAAGCGATCGCTGCCGAACGCAAATTAAAACAGATCAACAGCGAGGTCGAAATTGAAGCGATTGTTGCAGACGTGACGCCTCAAAATGCTCGATCGCTCGTGCAGGGGATCGATCTGGTGCTGGACGGGACGGACAATTTTGAAACGCGATTTTTGTTAAACGATCTCTGTTTTTCTGCCCGCATTCCGTACATATACGGCGGAATCGTCGGATCTCGGGCGATGTGCGCCGGCTTTGTCCCCGGTGAAACGATGTGCCTGCGATGTTTTATTTCCCCGCCGGAAGGCGAAGTGGAGACGTGCGAATCCGAAGGGATTATCGGTCCGGTTCCGGGCATTACGGCTTCTTTGCAAGCAGCCGAAGCGCTGAAATATTTGACCGGTTCCCCGCAGGCAATGAAACGAAGCGTCACGTATATTGATTTGTGGATGAACAGTTTTAAAGAACTGGCATTCGGAGAGCCGTCTCCGCATTGCCCGGTTTGCGCCAAAGGGGAATATCCCGCTCTGCGGGAATATGAGCAGCAAGGCGTGCATGCGGTGAAGATGTGCGGCCGAAATACGGTTCAGCTTAAGCATCCGGCGGCGCTCGACTTGGATGACATGGCGGCGCGAATGGAACCGCAATTGAATATTTACCGCAACCCGTTTTTGCTGAAGGTGTTTCCGGACAATGAGTTGACGATCGTGCTGTTTGCTGACGGCCGCCTTCTAGTGCAGGGCACGGAAGACATTGCGCGCGCCGAAGCAGCATATTCCCGCTATATTGCCCCGTACTGCTGAAATTCGCAGTCTCTTGCAGCGGGCATATGATGGATGGAAAAGCAGAGGAGTCAAGAAGCTAGATGGTTGACCAGCATGATTTGAAATACAGGAGGGATGCATGGTGAAAATGTAAGGCTGTATGCGATCACGGATGAAAGGTTTCATCCCGGACGCGATTTGGTTGAAGTGATGGAGCAGGCGATTCTTGGCGGAGCGGATATTATCCAATATCGAGACAAATGGAGCACGCCGGAACAGCGGCTGGAAAAAGCGAAGCGTCTGCGCGAATTAACCCGCAAATACGACGTGCCGCTTATTATTCACGATGATATTGATCTTGCGCTGGAAGTGGATGCTGATGGAGTTCATTTAGGGCAGAAAGACGTTCCGCTGCAAGAAGCGAGGGCCAGGCTCGGTGACGGCAAACTGATCGGCATCTCCACGCATCGCATTGAAGAAGCGCGGGCGGCTGAACGCGGCGGGGCCGATTATATCGGGGCAGGACCCGTGTTTCCAACCAACACGAAAGAAGATGTCACGGATCCGGTGACCGTTTCTTATATACGG
>CALKAN010000235.1 GCA_937983035.1 uncultured Paenibacillaceae bacterium
AACCGCGCTCCCTGGCCAGCTTAAGCACGCGCTCTCCTTCTTCCACCGTGGCAGCGAGCGGCTTTTCAACATACACATGTTTGCCCGCCTGCAGCGCCATCATGCTGACTTCAGCATGAGCAGCCGGAACCGTAAGATTGACAACGATTTCAATTTCCGGATCTGCTAACAGTTGTTCCGGCGTGCAGCTTTTCGGAATGCCAAATTCCTCCGCTCTTTGCTCTGCTCTTGCGATGTCAATGTCTGCGCACGCGACCAATTCCGTAATTTCAAATTTTTGCAAATTTTGCATGTAAATTCGGCTGATGTTTCCGCATCCGATTACGCCTACTTTTACTTTTTTCATGCTGAGGCCTCCCCGATATGAAAAATGTAGATCTTGTTCTTTGAAATAGGATGATTGCAAATAAGAATGTCATCGATGATGACCATGCCTGCACGCTTCGCTCCGAGCAGCCGAACCTTTACGATCTGGCTGCCCAAAGCATTCCCTTTCTCATCAGTTCCGTCACTTCCGGCATCCGCACAATGTCTGCGGAATGACCGAGCGAATTGTAATAAACTCTTCCTTTTCCCCATCCTTTCGTCCATACGACCGGCATGTCAACTTCTCCGTTGACCGCATGCGGACCGTCAGCAACAGGAAACCGGGTCACTGCATGCACTTTCACAGCTGGATCTACATGCATATAATATTGCTCGGACACGACCTTGAAATCTTTCATTCCGAGCGTGAGCGGATCGTTCGAATCCAAGATGCGAACCGTATATTCCACGCTGCTGTCTCCGGGATGCGCCACCCATTGCCCGCCGACCATGAACTGATAATCCGTCTCCGTGCGAAAGCTGTCCCCCATTCCGCCGTGAAGACCTGCCAGCCCGCAGCCTTTCTCTACCGTTTTTAACAGCGGATTCAGCTGTGCTCTCGTAATCTGACCGAGCGTCCAATTCGGCACAATCAAATCCAGCGTTGAAAGCTTCTCTTCATCCTCAAGCGTTTCCAGCGTGTCCGTAATCTCCACTTCAAAATTTTCTTCTTCTAAAATATTTGCCAGCACTTCTGCGACTTCTTCCGGCTCATGACCTTGCCAGCCGCCCTGAAAGATGAGTGCTTTTTTGCTCATGTTCACTCAACCTCGCTTCTCTGATCATTTTTAAAGCATGGTTATTTACTTGCCCGAATGTTCAGCCCGGCATAGGGCAGCAGCTTTTTCGAATTACAATTCAGCAGGACTTACCCAACAGCGCTCGCGGACTGATTTCTCTACCGCTTCCAGCACTTCTTGGCATTTCACGCCGTCATAAAAATTGACAGAAGGCTGCCTGTCGTCCCGGATCGCATTCATCAGCTCAAGCACTTCATGAATGAAACTGTGCTCATATCCGATCGTATGCCCTGGAGGCCACCATGCTTCCATATACGCATGGGCTGGATCGGTGGCAAGCACTCTGCGGAAGCCTTGAACATCGTCCGGATCGTCGGTAAAATAAACCATCAGTTCATTCATTCGTTCAAAATCGAACCGGATGCTTCCTTTGCTGCCATTAATTTCGAATGCATTCGTGCAGCGGTGCCCGGCTGCAAAGCGAGTGGCTTCAAAACTGCCCAATGCGCCGCCTTCAAATCTAGCCAGAAACAAAGCGGCATCATCCACGTCTACTTTCCCTTTACCCGCTCCTTTGCTCCCTTTCGCGCTCAAACCTGTCATTGCCTCCGGCAGCGGTCTCTCCTTAATAAACGTTTCGCTCATCCCGATCACTTCTTTAAACTCATCAGCAAGGAGAAAACGCGCCATGTCGATCAGATGCGCGCCCAGGTCGCCCAGCGAACCTGAACCGGCAGCATCTTTTTGCAGCCGCCAAACTAATGGGAAATCAGGATCGATGATCCAATCTTGCAAAAACCACGCGCGAAAATGATAAATGTGTCCCAATCGGCCTTCTTGGATCAACGTTTTAGCCAGCTGCACGGCAGGCAAAAAACGGTAATTAAACCCGACCATATGCTTGATCTTTGCTTGCTCTGCTGCTTCCAGCATTTCTCTGGCATCGCTTAACGTTAATGCAAGCGGCTTTTCGCAAAAAATATGTTTTCCATGCTTCGCTGCCTCCAGCGCGATCTCCTTGTGCACGTTGCTCGGCGCATTAATGTCGATCAAATCAATGTCTTCCCGCTTCGTTAATTCACGCCAGTCTGAGACCGATTCTTCCCAGCCAAATTGCTTGGCGGCCTGCGCAGCCGCATGCGAATCCCGCCCGCAGATCACTTTCATCACAGGCTTGGCCGCATCAGGGAAAAACATCGGCAAATCATGGTATGCATGGCTGTGCGCCTTGCCCATAAACTTGTATCCGACCATTCCTACGCGAATTTCTTTCATTCCCATTCGCCTCCGTTAATATGCAGATTTTCGAATGATAAGCATCGTCGGCATCCATTCTCGAACTGCCGGTCCCGATGCTCCTTCTTCTGCCAGCTCCATCGACTTGATCGCTGCCTTGTACCCCATCTCATAGAAAGGCACTTTCACCGTCGTAAGCGGCGGGTTGCAAATCGAGGCGATGTCCGCATCATCGCAGCCGACAATGGGAAACGGCTTCCCGATTTCAACGCCGCGCGCTTGCAAACCTTGCACTAAGCCTGCTGCCATTCGATCATTCGCCGCAAACACGGCATCGATGCGAGACTTTTGTTCGTAAATGAGCTGAGAAGCTTGCAAACCGCTCGTGCGGCTGTAATTGCCGGAAAAGACCAAGTTCGGGTCATAAGCAATGCCGTGATCATGAAGCGCTTCTTGGTAGCCTTTCAACCGGTCCAAACTGTTCGAATAATGCAGAGGCCCGTTCAAGAATGCAATCCGCCTGTATCCTCTTTGAATTAAAAAGCTTACTGCCTCATAACTGCCTTTCACGTGGTCAGCATCAATTTCATTGAAATCTTCTCCAGGAAAATGTTGATTCACCAAACAAAAGGGCATTTGTTTCTGCTTCAGCTCTTGCAGTGCTTTCAACTCGTTCGGTACATTGCGGGCACCCAAGATCACGCACGCATCAATTTTGCGTGTTTCAAAATAATGGGCGTAGCTGAGATTTTCCTCTTCAGTGCGAAACAGCAGCAACAAATCGTATCCTTTCTCCCTGACCGCAGCGCCGATGCCGTTTAAAATTTCGGAAAAATAATAGCTGGTAAAATGCCGGCCATGCGGCACTTGCGGCAGCAGCACGCCTAAATTTCCGCTTTTTCCCAGAGCGAAACGCTGCGCCATCACATTCGGCACATAATTCAGCTCTTTGGCAGCGGCCAATACTTTTGCTCTTGTCTCCTCTTTAACGAGTCCGGCTCCGCTGAATACCCGTGAAACGGTAGCTTCGGACACGCCGGCTCTGGCTGCGACCTCCTTTCTCGTTACGATTTGACTCCCTCCTTCTATATGTCTATGTAAGCCATGCTGCCTTTCTTCCCTTTCTGCCGGCAGCAAATGCGATGATGTTTATCATGTACCCGCGCTCATGTACACGCGTTCATTTTCTCATATTGCGAGGGAATTTGTCAATCATTTGATGCGGGGGCTCTTGCATTTAAAGCAAGCATGCTCATTCTTTTTATGTTATAATGCGTGCTAAAATATGGCGAAAGCTAAAAATGGAGGCTCAGCTGCAAATGGCTAAACCAACGCTGATCTATAAACAAGATAAATGGAATATGATTCAAGCAGAACTGAAAGGAAGCACCATCATCATCAGCGAAATATCCAGCGAGTGGGGCGAGGAAGCTCATGTGTTTCAGAGCCGCCCTGCCATGATGCAATGGGTGCACGAACGTTTTTCCGCAGAGCGATTTGACGGCGGCGAATCATTGCGCAGACAGATCATACAACAATTTAAAGAACTGTAATTTGCCCATGTTCAAATTGTAAAAAAGGAATAAGCCCGCGGATGAAGAATAAATAGTCAGGAGGGCTGTCTATGGAACGCTTCGAATCATTGCTGCTGATGATGTTCGTTTCGATTTGCCTTGCCGTCGTCATTATACTGAAAAGAGAATCGATCCCGCAGCAGCTGCGGCGGCCGCTCGCCATCATTGCTTTGTTTATGGTGGGCAGTTCATTTATTATGTTTGTTGCGGCTTTGTTTACTTCCGGAATTCAGGAATGATTTTGCAGAATTGGGCCATACTACCGAGATAGATTTGCGAGAAGCGATCATACTGCCTGAAGGAGTGAACTCAGCTTGCGCTTTATTGCCTCGACGGCCATTCTCATTGCATCCTTATTCGGCATCACAGCTGCAAACAATGCAATCGGTCATGAACAATTTTTGTTTTCTATTGGGAGGGATGATGCATTGAGCACAGTAAAACTGCGTTCAGAAATCGCTGAACAAGATCGTTGGAATTTAGAGGACATATTTGCCTCGCAGCAAGAATGGGAAGACACTTTTCAAAAAACTAGAAGCTTATTGAAAAAAATTGAAGCGCATCAAGGCACCTTATCCGATCCTTTGCAAGTGAAAGCCTGCTTCGAATTGGAAGATGAAATTTCACTCGGAATCGAGCGGCTTTATGTTTACGCAAATATGAAACATCATGAAGACACGACCGTTCCCGAATTTCAAGCACTGTCCGAGAGAGCGAAAAAATTAAGCGTCGAAGTCAGCCAGGCTCTGTCGTTTATCACTCCGGAAATTCTCAGCCTGCCGGAAGAAACGATCAAGTCATTCATCGCGCATCCAGAGCTGCAAGATTACCGGCGCACTTTGGAAGAAATGCTGCGGGAAAAGCCGCACATTTTGTCCAAAGCGGAAGAATCGCTGCTTGCGCAGGCTGGCAATATGGCTCAAGCGCCAAGCACGATTTTCGGCATGATCAACAACGCGGACATGCAATTTCCGGTGATCGAAAACGAGAAAGGCGAAGAAGTGGAGCTGACCCACGGCAATTACATTCAATTTTTGGAAAGCCGGGACCGGGAAGTGCGCAAGCGTGCGTTCAAAGCGATGTATGCAACGTATGAAAAACAAAAAAATACGATTGCCGCCACATTAAATGCCAATATCAGCAAAAATTTGTTTTATGCCAGAGTTCGCAAGTTCCCGTCCGCGCTGGAGATGTCTCTGTTCTCAGACAACATCTCAAAAGACGTGTATGAGAATTTGATTCAAACCGTCCACGACCACTTGCCGCTCTTGCATCGTTACCTCAAGCTGCGCAAACAGCTGCTGAACGTAGATGAGCTGCACATGTATGATTTGTTTACGCCGCTGGTGGAAGAGTTTGACATGGAAATCACATACGAACAAGCGAAAGAAACGGTCAAAGAAAGTTTGCAGCCGCTGGGGCCGCGCTATTTGGAAGTGCTTCAGGAAGGCTTTGACAACCGCTGGATCGACGTGTACGAAAACAAAGGAAAACGAAGCGGCGCATACAGTTGGGGCGCATACGGCACTCATCCTTATGTGCTGCTGAATCATAAGGACAATCTGAACAGCATGTTTACGCTCACGCATGAAATGGGACATGCACTGCACTCGTATTTCTCTGACGAAGCCCAGAAATACCGCGATGCTCAGTATCCGATTTTCTTGGCAGAAGTCGCTTCCACGCTCAACGAAGCGCTGCTCATGGACTATTTGTTGAAACGAACCGATGATCCGAAGGAAAAAATGTACTTGCTGACATATTATGCCGACCAATTCCGCACGACCGTATTCCGGCAAACGATGTTCGCTGAATTTGAAAAGATCATCCACGAAAAGGCCGAAAACGGCGAATCGCTCACGCCGCAAGATTTCAGCGACATCTATTATGATCTGAATGTCAAATATCACGGAAAAGATATGGTCGTTGACAAAGACATCGCCATGGAATGGGCGCGCATCCCGCATTTCTACAGCAGTTTCTACGTGTATAAATATGCGACGGGCTTTTCTGCTGCAGCCAGCTTTTCCAAGCAAATTTTGGAGGAAGGCAAGCCTGCGGTAGACCGATACTTAGATTTCCTTCAAAGCGGAGGAAGCGATTATCCGCTCAACATTTTGCGCAAAGCCGGCGTCGACATGTCCACGCCGAAACCGATCGAACAAGCAATGTCCGTATTTGAAAGCGTGCTGAAGCAAATGGAAGAACTCGTCAACGGCTGATTCAGCCCATGAAAAATCCCGGCGTCAATCACATGCTCCCCTCAAATGCAGACACCTGAAGCAACAATCATCAGGACTGCAATGAGGAAAGCAGATCTCGATTGCGGCGCCGGGATTCATTTATTTGATGATCTCTTCGAACGTGCTTCTGTCAGCTGCCTGCACCAGCTTGATAAGCAGTTCTTTCGCGGCTTCATAATCGTCCATGTGCAAAATCGAAGCCGGAGTATGAATGTATCTCGCGCAAACGCCGATGACTGCGGACGGAACGCCAATGCCGTTCAAATGTACCTTGCCGGCATCCGTGCCGCCGCTGGACATAAAGAATTGGTACGGAATGGAATGCGTTTTGGCCGTATCCAGAATGAATTCCACCATGCCTTGATGCGTAATCATCGTGCGGTCATAAATGCGCAGCAGCGCGCCTTTGCCGAGCTGTCCAAATGCGTTCTTGTCGCCGCTGGCGTCATTGGCGGGACTAGCGTCCAATGCAAAAAACAGATCCGGCTTGATGAGATTGGCGGCCGTTTCCGCGCCTCTCAGCCCGACTTCCTCTTGCACCGTAGCTCCCGAAAACAAAATGTTCGGCGGAAGCTGCGTTTTGCACGCCCGCAGCAATTCGATGGCCAAACCTACGCCGTACCGGTTATCCCATGCCTTCGCCATCACTTTTTTCGGATTGGCAAGCGGCGTAAACGGACATACCGGCACGACAGGCAGTCCGGGACGAATGCCGAGGCTTTCCGCATGCTCGCGGCTGTCCGCGCCGATATCGATGAACATTTGATCGATGTTGGCCGGTTGATTGCGCTGTGCTTCAGTCAGCAGATGGGGCGGCGTAGATGCGATGACGCCGGGCAGCATTTCACCGCTTTCCGTCATTACCTCCATTCTTTGGGCAAGGAGCACCTGGCTCCACCAACCGCCGAGCGGCTGAATTTTCAGCATGCCGTTTTCAGTGATGGACGATACCATAAAGCCGACTTCGTCCATATGTCCGGCGACCATAATGCGCGGTCCGGACTCATCTCCTCTCAGCACGCCAAAAATGCTGCCCAAACGGTCCTGAATAATTTCAGAAGTAATTTGTTCCATTTCTTCGCGGACAAACTGCCTTAATTGCCGTTCAAAGCCCGGCGCAGCAGGCATCTCCGTCAATTTGCGAAACAAATCCATCGTACGCTGATCCATTGGAAATCTCCTTTCAATTTGCTGCATTTTCTATATCATACCAAAACCGGAAGCGGAATGTCTTTCATCTTGCAATAAAAGCAAGTATAATAAGGAATAGCAAGTTTTTAGAAGAAAGGAGCTGCAACATGTTAAAAAGGATTTCTCTGTTTATACTTACCAACATACTTGTATTGACAACGATCACGATCGTCCTTTCTATTTTGGGAACGGGCAACTACATTACGAGCGCCGGCATTGACTACGCAAACTTGCTTGTATTCAGCGCAGTGGTCGGCTTCTCCGGCGCGCTCATTTCTCTGGCGAGGTCCCGCTGGATGGCAAAGC
>CALKAN010000236.1 GCA_937983035.1 uncultured Paenibacillaceae bacterium
CTAAACCTATGGCCAAATGAGTTTTACCCACCCCAGGTAGTCCCAGAAAGATTAATGGACGAAACGTTTTCCAGCACGAGTGCGGCGGAGGCAGCGCAGATTGCTGAAGACGTGCTCATTGGATTGCGAGCTGCAGGCTGCCGTGTAATTTACGTGACGCATCTGCATGATTTGGCCCGAAGAATCGATCAATTAAATGAGCCGGCGGATGGCGGCGTCATGATCGACAGTTTGACCGCCCAGCTTTCGTCAAACGCTC
The DNA here is from genome assembly GCA_937983035.1 of uncultured Paenibacillaceae bacterium. Classification (GTDB taxonomy): domain Bacteria; phylum Bacillota; class Bacilli; order Paenibacillales; family CALAME01; genus CALKAN01. The sequence goes on from CALKAN010000236.1 coordinate 260, forward strand.
AGACGCTGGGAAAAAGGAATTATAAAATTGTGCGAGCGCGACCCGAAGGTTTGAGTTATGCTCAAGACATTGCCCAAAAATATGGATTGACGTTAGAAAACTTGCTGCAAACACTCCGGAAAACTGAAGCAGTTTCAAAATGATGCGATTCAGCAGGCCGTTTCCTGCCTTGGGAGATCTGTGAAATACCCTCATCTATTATAATGGCGGGCAGATCGAGCAAACGAAAAGGAGAGTTGATGATAACGGAAACCGGAAAGCTTTACGGGGATATCTTCGTCGCAGCTTTCACCATTGCCGGCGGCGGACATTTTCATGGTGCTAGTGCAATGAAAGAAACGGACGAAACTGCGGCAAAGATTTGGAAGCCAGCGGTAAAGGTTCTGTGCAAGAAGCCGGCGCGGAAGAACATTCGAACTGAAGCATGCCTCATTTGCATCATATCGTTATCCCAGCTTTTAAATTACATGAAAGGACCTCAATCCTATGCATGATATGCTCCCCTCGCGGCAGACAGCTGAAAGAATCTTAACTGTTTATTGCAAGAGAAGAATACCACAAAGCGGCGCGGTTGAGGTCCTTTTTATGTCGATTCAATCCTGCTCTATGCGAGGCTGGGCAAATTTACGGATTTCAAACTGCCTCTTTGAATGTTCATGCTCTGGTTAATCCTGCATGACGTTAAAGCTTGTTATTAAATGAGAAGCCGCAAAATTAACCTTTCCCTTCTTTGATTTCCGCAATGGCTTTGTCTGCTTGCTCAGCTGCTTCCCTCAACGCCGTATTGACGTCAATTCCCTCCAGCGCAATCCTTTTTCTAGCCTCATTCAATGCACTGTATACGGCATTGTCGTAGATGGTGCTCTTTGGAACCGGTGAAGGCTCTACAGCGAAAACAGCAGCTAAGTCTTTATCGTCATAAAGCCCATTGTTGGAAGCATGCTGCAGCCTCAGCTCCGGATTCTGCATAATCGTCAATCGCGTATCGTTGTTCATCACTGTCTGAAAATGAATGCTCGTGAGATAACGCACAACTTGATGAGCCGCTTCCACTTGCTCAGTCACCGGCGACACCATCATGAGGTGGAAATCAAATTCTCTGCCGTGACCCGGATTTCCGTCTGGTGACGGATAAGATGTGAAGTCCCATTCCAGATCTGCGGCGGCGTAATTGGGATCCAGCAGTCTGCTCGTAATATTCACAAGCCAGTACGGATACATCGCTAATTTCTGCTCCTTAAAGAAATCATCAATGCCGTAGCTGTATTTCCCTTCAGGACTCACGAATCCCGGAATCCGATAAACTTGCTCATATATTTTAAACATTTGTTGGAACGGCTCAGTATTGAGCAGCGCTTTCCCTGTTTCTAAATCAACCGGCTGCAAGGAGTGGGTCTTCGTCAAAGATGTCGAGTTCCCGGGATCGAAGCCGATAATTTGGAAGCCATCTTCTTCTCTCGTCAATTGTCTGCCAAGCTCAATCGATTCGCTGAAGGTCATGCCCGCTTTAGGATAATCGATGCCATATCGATCGAAGATCCCTTTGTTGTAAACCATCACGCCGTAATTCATTGCGTACGGCACCCCGTATATCTCGCCGTTTTCGCTGAATTCTTTCATGACGTCAATGGCGCCTGGATGCACGCGTTTCCAATCTTCTTCAGACAACACATTCGATAAATCTGTTGCAAGTCCCAGTTCTATCATGTCATACACGTAAACATTGCTCGTAGCGATCAAGTCGGGGACTTGTCCTGCTGCAATCGCTTCATCTAAATTCATGCCTGTCATCCGTTCAATTGTAATATTTGGATATTGTTCCTGCACCGGCGCAAAAAAAGCTTCCATGCTTTCATCATTCACAATGCCGGCATAATGACTGTAGAAAGTCAATGTCACAGGTTCATTGAGCGTTTCTTCATCGGCAGCTGCCGCCCCTGAATCAGCACCGCTGCCATTGCCATTCACTTCTTGATTAGTGGCATCGCTTACATTCGCGTTGGCATTTGTTTGCTCCTGCGCAGGCTCTGCATTACATCCGGCAGCAAGCAACACGATCATTCCCAGCATAAAAAAACTTAACCATCTCACATGCTTCATCACTCTTACCTTCCTTTCAAATGTGTAATTTGCCTTGGAAGGTTTTCTCTGTGACTCCACCTTCATGTCTTTCCATTCCTGAACTCCATTGACCCGGTAACTTTTGCTAACTTGCAGGATTAACCGTTTCACTATTGCAGGTTTGCAATATTATGAAAATATTGTAATTCCAGATTTTAAATAAATCAACCACTTTTTTTCCTTTGCCTATTGCAAAACCGGCATGAAGATATGAAGAAGGCGGCTGGGAGAAATGCCTAAAACACCCCTTGCCATTTCCACGGATCGGCAATATAACCGCCGACTGTCTTACTGGGAAAGTCGAAGACAGCGCTCATAACTTTGAACAAATGCTCAATTATTTTGAACCTCACTTCAAAAATGACGTCGTTTTAGGTGGAATTGTGTTGTTTTTGAAGTTGGGTATACAAAAATTTAAAATTAAGTTCAAAATTTTATGCAACTAACTTTAAATATATTGTCAAAACCGAGAATTTGCTCTCTAAAATTGAATCTCACTTCAAAAAAAGAAAAAAAAGTTCAAAAGCAGCCTAAAGCACAAATCATAATCATGCGTAGTTTAATGCTTAACCGTCTCTTCTGCAGTCCGGTTTCCTTTAAAAAATGCAATTGACCGCGCTTACATTTTGATGATATATTTGATAAGGGAACCAGATGTAAATCAATAATTTATTTGAAAGGAGTGAAAGCGTTTAAATTATTGGCAGCAAGTCAGTCATGTTTACAATCATTCAGCAAGGAGGCATTGTAGTGGAGCGAAAATTGAATCGAGACAGCATTCAAACTTTAGGCATGATCGCAATGATCGCGATGTTGATGCTGATGCTGACCAGTTTTGCTGCAACTCAGGAAACGCACGCAGAGACCCCTGAGATTATCATCGATTTCGAAGATTACGAATTAGGGCCTGTGCAAGGACAGCATGGATGGTTTGGGGCTTCAGAGAAAGTCAACATTATTGAAATCGATGATGCGATCAGCGGCACCCAAGTGATGGAGATTGTGGATGATTCCACCACTGCAGCCATGGGCGCCCGATACAGCTTTGATCCGATTGTGAAAGGCTCGATTGAGTGGTGGGTGAAAGCCGATCGGTACGGCAGATTTGTCGGCTTGTTGGAAAACACGTCCGGCGATCGGGTGGAGTGGCTAGGAATGAGAGCGGACGGCACGTTTGAATATTACAATGGGACGGTGCGGGAATATACGAGCGCCACGTATCAACCGGGGAAATGGTACCGCTTTCTTGTAGACTTTGACAGTGAGAATTATACGAAAAATATTTATATTTTCGAAGGGGACAAACTGATTTTCTGGAAGGAAACGGCGTATTTTGTGCAAATCGATCAGATCGACTTGTTCCGTTTTGCGACGATCAGCAATACCGTAGGCGTATATCATATCGATGACATTCGCATCCGCAACGCGGAACTGTTGCCGCCAGGCACGATTAACGAATTGTTGGTGCAGCCGGAACAATTGAATTTGCGAATTGGCCAGTCTGAAGCGGTGGAGGTGCTTGGAGCGTATACGAACGGTTCAATTCAGCCGCTTTCTTTCGAAGATTCGGGTTTGGCTTTAGTTTCAGAAAATGAAGAAATTGCAGAGACTGCAGGTGATCGAATCGTGGGACGATCGGCAGGAATGACCGTCGTGAAGGCAGTATATGGACAATTGGAAGCAGGAATTCAAGTGCAAGTGTTCAATCCAGATGATATTCCGCCTTATGTAAATATTACTCCGAGACAATTGGAGCGGGAAACAGATTTATACAATTTAGTGATTGTTGCACCGAGCGACCCTGAGTGGCATCAGCTGGGACAATCGTTTGCTGATTGGCTGGAGACGAACTATCAAATGAGACCGGAAGTCATGGAGCCAAGCGATGCCTTGTTCGAAGAAGGGTGGTCTGGTGACGTCCTCTTGATCGGCAACCTTGGAAACAACATTCAAATGGCGAGGTTGTATGGCATGAGGCTCGCTTATGCTGATGCGGTCTATCCAGGCGAAAATGGCTACAAACTGCAAACGGTCGTTGATCCGTTCGATTTGGGCGGCAATACAGTCGTGCTCGGAGCTTCTGATTTGACCGGAGCGCAGCTGGGTCTGGATAAGTTGAAAGAGCGCATCGATCAATCCGGCGGGACAAGCGTGCCTTGGCTCGCTGAAGCTGAATTGGGCGAGGATGCTGCACAATATTTGACTTATAACGGCAATCCTTCCGAATCGCAAGTGGAAACGATGCTGCGCAATGCCGATGCTTGGCTGGACAGACTGAAACCGACAACAAACAATGAAACGGACGCGCAAAATCTGCATTATGTGTTTAACAGAATTGGGCTTTATGGAGAATTGTATCAATTGACAGGCCACGAAGGATTTGGGCAAGTTTATTACAAATTGTTGAAAGGATACGCGAATTTCGTCAATATGTATCCGCATCAAGCGCAAACTCAGCTTAACGAACGGGCGAACATGTGGACAGAAGGAGAAAAAGTGATTGCCAACTGGACAGTCATGGAAGCTTCGGAGCTGTTCTCTGAAATCGATCGCAGGCAAATTTTGTCCGCGCTGTACTTAACGTATGAAGCGAACAGCAGAGACAATTACATCGCGGGTGCGCCGCCGACAGGGCCGAGATGGAATCATCAAATTTTCCCGGCGTTTTCGCTGGCCATGGGCGGCAGATATTTTGAGCGGTTCGATTTGCCGGAAGCTTCAACGTGGAAGCAGATGGGAGACCAAATTTTCATTGGAAACACGTCGAATATCAGCCTGGATGAAGGCTCGGATTATTTGATGCACGTTCCGATGACGAATATTGAATACGGTTTTGCAACCGGCAATTTGGATTTCATCCATCGCACGCTGCGTCCGTCTGCGGATTTGCAAATTCAATTGATGGATAACTTGGGCGCCATGTCCGGCGGAGGCGATACGTATCCGTTCGGTTACAGCAATGCTTATTCGTGGGGACACTCTCAAGTGCTGCATGCAGCCAGCTGGTTTTTCGAAGATCCGATTTATCAGTTTTTGCTGGAAAGAACATACAATGGTGTCTTTCCGGGACAAAGAATGACTGATTTAAACAATCAAATTCATCGTTATATTGCTTTGCCGCCGGGATCGGAAATGCCGGATGAAGCAAATTATCCACGCGTGACCGCATCGAAGATGGATGAGGGAGTTTATGCGGATTTGGCAGCATCGGGATCTTTAGAAGTCGATTTCGAAGATGCGTTCCATAAGCTCGCTTTCCGCTTTGGTTTTGGCTTGGATGACAGTTATTTGTCTTTGGACGGCTTATCTGCCGGTGCGCACGGGCATCAAGACGGCAATACGATCTTGGAATACAGCGCGAACCAGCGCATTTTCCTGACTGATCGTGATTATATTGAAGATATGCCGCAGCATCACAATGGAATCGTCATCGTGAAAGACGGCTTGCAGCCCGATAAACCGCCCCTCGTTGAAGTCGAATGGGTTGGTGATGTGGAAGGAACGGCGATCAGCCGCAGCCGAGTTCCGAGCTATAACGGGACGGATTGGGATCGCACGATTGTGAGTCCGACAGGCAGCTTCTATTTTATCCTCGATGAACTGACGATCAAGGAAGACGGGGACTATTTGCTGCAAAATTTATGGCAGTCTCTGGGGGACGCATCGATCCGCCAAGACATGTTTGAAGTGGAACAGCAAGGCGTAACGATGCGTTTGCAAAGCTTGGATGAATCTGAGCTTCGCATTCATGAACGTTACGGACATTTCATGAAATATTGGAAAGGTGAATACAAGTATCCGTTTGCCGACGCTGAACCGATTTTGAGCGAAGTGAAGCCGGAAGCATTTTATCAAGCAGGGGATCGAAGCGTATTTATTAATGTATTGTCCAGCTATAAAAACGGCGAACTGTCAGTGACTGCGAGACGAGTCAATGAGAATGCGGTGTCTATTAGAGAAGGAAGAAAAGGCTGGCTTGCCGTAACAGGCGCCTTGCATGCAGAGCACTTCAAGTCAAACGGGAAATTCCATCTGCTCGGAGAAGATCAGCTGTTGTCTGCAGGAGCAACCGAAATCATCGCCGGCGGTGAAACTTTAACGTTTGAACAGCCGATCATCTTCGTAATGGATGTCCCGTCCGGGGAGTGGAGAGCTTATCATGCGCGCAAAGATCTCGTTGAATATGATGAAGACGGCAATCCGATTCGTCAGGCGCATGTTGATTCCGGCACGTTGACATGGAGTGAGCTTAAGACGAAACAGTTGTACATCGAAGCAGCCAAATCTTCTCCGAAAAAAGATTGGGAAAAGCCGAAACAGGGCCGAACGGAAAACGGACAAAACACGAATCCGATGCAAGATTTCCGACGGGTGCATCATGCTGCTGAACAGATTACGGCAACAGGCACGGGGGATTTGAATGGAGACGGCATCCTTGAATTTCTCATCGGGGGCAAAGATGGTTTAGTGGAAGTGTTGGATGATCAAGGAAATGTGTTGTGGAACTTCCAAGCAATGGGCAGAATAAATGAAGTCACCGTGCAAGATTTAGCAGGAGAGCCCGTTGTGTTTGCGGCAACGGAAGATTGGATGGTGCACGCCATTGATGCGGAAGGAAACGAGAAATGGCGGCAAACATTCCCGCAAAACAAAGAGCGCAAAGGCAATTTGCTCGGAATCACCAGCGTGCGCACTGCTTATTTGGATGGGAAAGAAGCCGATCCGTACGTCATTGTCGGCACTCAGTTCCGATATATTTACAAGCTGGATATGAACGGCAATATTTTAGATCATCATATGCTTTATTATTACGGCATCGAGGATATGGAATTTGCTGATTTTGACGGCGACGGCAAGGAAGAAGGATTTATCGGTTTAGAATATTCCCGCTACAATTATTGGAATGATCATACGCCTGCGAATGCCGGAACTTCCAGCCGCGGCTGGAAAGTTGTCGATGTGTTTGTGCCTGCTCAGGAAGGACAGCCGCCGGCCGCTTTGCTGGGCACGAAGAAGCATCAGCTTCGTTTTGTGCAAGTGAGAAGCGGCGCGATTACGGAAGTGTGGGAGCGCAATGCCGGCGGTGAAGTGAACGATATTCGAAACGGCGATTTCGACGGCGACGGCGTTCCGGAAATTTTGCTCGGTTCTGATGGCTTCCAGTTCCATGTGTACGACCCGAACGGCACGCTGCTTAAGCGAGTCACGCTGGATGATCGGGTGCATCAAGTCGGCGGATGGACGTCCGAATCGGGTGAAACGCATTATGTTGCAGCTATTGGCAACGGCGGATTTTATTTGCTCGATATGAATTTGGAAACCGAACATTTCTACCGTTTCAGCGAAAATATTGCCGGCGTTGGCATCGGTGAAAACAATGCAGAATTGTGGATTGCGCTGGAGAATGGCGAAGTGTTCGTGCGGAAGTGAGAAATTGACCAGATCATAAGCAAGGCGAATGCCCCGCTTCGATGCTTCGGGCACGGAAGCGGGGCTGTTATTATTTGAAATCATATCTTAGCAATAATTTCTCGCCTGACTGTTCTAAAGATTGCATCAATATCAAATAAATGACGGCAGGATCTGCGGAACTGGAGCGCACTCCTTCATAAAAAAAGCGATAGCAAAAGCTGATCTGACATTTGAAAAATTGTTCGTTAAATCATTTCTTTCACTTTCTCAAAGACGGATGTAATATCTTCATGAATGACAAGATCGAAAGCATCATCCATAACGGTAGGTTCTTTATTAATCAAGACTTTGAAAATGTGATGATCATTGCGAATGAGATTTGGCAGCTCCTTGACCGGATAAACTTGGAGCGATGTTCCTAAAGCCATGAATATTTCTGCTTCGCTCACGTGAGCATACGCTTGTTCCAAATGTTTCACCCTGCCTTCGAAGAGCACGACATCGGGCTTCAAAATGGCATCATCATCGGCGCAGCGAGGCACTTCATCTTTTAAAATGTATGCTAAACCGTAGTTTCGCTGACATTGCGGACAACTTGCTCTGCTTAACGTGCCGTGGACTTCCAATACAGTTGAGCTGCCGGCTTGGCGGTGCAAATCATCTACATTTTGCGTAATGATGACGACTTCTTTGCCTAAGTCTTCTAAATGTTTTAAAAAATAGTGGCCGATATTCGGCTTAAAATCAGACACTGAAGATAACAAGAAGATTTCTTTGAAATATTTCCAAAATCGTTCGGGTTCAGAACGGAAATACGTTTCGGACAAAATTGCCTCCACGTTAAGGTGTGAATCGTAAAGCCCGCCTTGCGAACGAAAATCCGGAATGCCGCTTGCAGTGCTGATACCAGCCCCGGTAAGCACTGTGATTTTTTTCTTTTCACGCAATATATTTGCCAGCTTCTCATACATCATCATCAACTCCTGTTTTTATCTTATCATATTTTTGTAAGCGATGAGCTTTGATGATGCAGACGATGATAAGGAAAACCATTCAAACGGCATAATTTTATCACGCGTAAGGGCTGTCATCGATTCCTCCGTATGGGCCGTTACGCGCGACGTCGTTTACAGGCGCTGCTCTATGCATATCGAAGAGCATCGCGCGTCGGACGTCGATCTTGCCGATTACGTTACGACAGCTCGATTTTTAACGGGGGCGACGCATTGAAACAGGCGGAAGCGAAGTTGAATCAAATGTTAGAGCAGATCTGAAACGATCATAAAGATGCTGTCCCAAATGATTTGCCTTTGACGAAGACAAGGTGATTGCATGAAAATGATCAGATGGCGAGGCCGTATTTTTTTTGATTATTTTTGGTCAATTTTTTTCCATTGTTTCCTTGCGCATTTTCATTAAAATGATTCATGGCATCATTCCGCAAAAATTTTAACCAGGCGCTGGGCTGTTTTCAAACCTTCTTTTATAATATTGGTTTCGAGCAGCATTTTTCTATCAGAACAACTTGAAAGCGGCTCTTTTTGATGCAGCAGCATATATCCGAGCGTGTTCACACAATTGTAATGTACTTCAAATGTATAAATTGTTGACACTGCAAATTTTCATGTAGTATGATTTAGTAAATACATTCACGAGGAGAGAAATTCGTAATGAGCAAACCTAGAATCGCGATGTTAATGGGCAAAAGCACTAGAAATCGCGTTTTTGCAGAACAACATATTCAACAATTGCAGGAAATCGGCGAACTAGTGATGGAAGATCATGAACAATTAGATGCGGAAATTGGCAAGAAAATCATTCAAGATGCTGATATCGTTATTACATCTTGGGGAGCTCCGAGACTGACTGAAGAATTGTTGGAACAAGCGCCTAATTTAAAATTGGCGGCTCATGCTGCCGGATCTGTGAAAACAATCGTATCCCCGGAACTGTGGGAGTGCGGCGTGCGGGTAAGCAGCGCGAACATGGCGCTGGCGATTGGCGTAGCTGAAACAGCGCTGGGCATGACCATCGCGTCATTGAAAAATATGTGGAGACTGGTTGACAGCGCAAGAAACGGCGAATGGCACGAAGAGCGCAATCGGGTGCGTGAGCTTTACAATGTGACGATCGGCGTAATCGGTGCAGGAAAAGCCGGCGCGCATTACATTAAGCTGCTGCAAAACTTTAATGTTGATGTCATTCTTTATGATCCGATCTTGACCGAAGAGCAGGCACAGGCAATGGGTGCAAAGAAAGTAGAGCTGGAAGAGCTTTGCAAGCAGGCTGACGTCATTTCCATTCATGCTCCGTCGATTCCGGCAACTTACCATATGATTAACGAAGAGCGGCTCGCTATGATGAAAGATGATGCGATTATTATCAATACGGCGCGAGGTTCGATCATTGATGAAGACGCGCTCGTAAACGAATTGAGAAAAGGTCGCTTGTTTGCATGCTTGGACGTGACAGATCCAGAGCCTCCGGCGAAAGATCATCCATTCCGAGACTTGCCGAACTGTGTGCTGACTTGCCATATTGCAGGTGCCGTTACAAACGGTTTGCAGCGCATCGCGGCATATGTGATCGAAGAAATTAAAAGATTCCAAGAAGGTCGTCCGTTGGACGGTGAAGTGAAAGAGTCTGCATTGAACATTATCGCTTAAAAGCGATGAATAAGCGGGAGATTAAAGGAGGAGCCGATGATTCGAATTCGAAAGGCGAGCGGGGCGCATCATCCCGAGCCGCTGATCTCCGCATTTGGATTTAAAGGCGGATCGTTAACGGAGCTGTGGCAAACGGTTGTCCGTTTGGAGGCGGACTCGGGAGAGTTTGGCATAGGTTTGGGCGTTCAGAGCGTGCTGTGGTCGGATGCTAAAGTGTTTGAAACGAGCGGTGAAGCTGAAGGCAATCAGAAGATGTTTGATATTACGAAACATGCGGTGCAATTGGCGGAAGGCGCAGTTTTTTCGGATCCGTTTGACTTGCTGGATCAAATAGTTCCTAAGGCCGCTCAGTTTGGTCAAGAGCGGTCCGGGCTTGCCGAATTGAAGCAGACGTTTGTTTTGAACGCGTTGACGGCATTCGATCATGCAGCATGGTCGCTGTTTGCCCGGACCAAGGGAACCACGGTGTTTAAACAATTGCTGCCAGAAGCATACCAGCATGCGCTCAGTCATCAAAATGAGCGTTTAGCAACGGTGCCGCTCATCCCTTACGGCATGTCCGAACAAGAAATGGCTGCATTAATAGATGAAGGATATGCCGTATTGAAGCTGAAAATTGGGGCGGATCCGGACGGCGACAATGATCCGCAAAAAATGCTGGAGTGGGATAAGCAAAGGCTCCATTCGCTTCATCGCATTGCCAAAGATGCCGTTTCAGACTATACGACAAATGGCAAAATCGCTTACTATCTCGATGCCAATGGCAGATATGACAATAAAGAACGCGTTATGAGGCTGCTCGATTACGCGGATCAAATCGGCGCATTAGAACATATCGTTATTTTGGAGGAGCCGTTTCCCGAAGAAGTGAAAATCGATGTCTCCGACT
>CALKAN010000237.1 GCA_937983035.1 uncultured Paenibacillaceae bacterium
AGTGCTCAAAATATTGGTGCCATTACGGTACCGAGAAAAGCTTGACACAAACTCCTGCAGAAAAACTCTTTAATTTTCATGAAAAAAGTTGTATAGTAAAGATTATCCTGATACAGTAGGGGAGATTGCAATGGAAAGAAGAAATGTCATCATCATCGGAGCTGCAGGAAGAGATTTTCACAATTTCAATACGTATTACCGCGATAAAAAAGAATATAACGTGGTTGCTTTTACTGCTGCGCAAATACCTGACATCGACGGAAGGAAATATCCGAGTGAATTAGCGGGAGAGCTGTATCCGGAAGGCATTCCGATCTATGCGCAAGAACAGCTGCCCGAACTTATTCAACAATATGATGTGGATGAATGCGTGTTTGCATACAGCGATGTGCACTATGAAGAAGTCATGGCTGTCGGCGCGATTGTCAATGCCGCCGGGGCTGATTTCAGGCTGATTGGCCCGAAGCAAACGATGCTCAAAAGCAATAAGCCGGTCATTTCGGTCTGCGCAGTGAGAACAGGCACGGGCAAAAGCCAAACGTCCCGCAAAGTCATAGAAACATTGATGAAGATGGGATTGAAAGTGGTGGCTGTTCGTCATCCGATGCCGTACGGCAATTTGGTTGCGCAGCGCGTGCAGCGTTTTGCAACGATCGACGATTTGAAGAAGCATGAATGCACCATTGAGGAAATGGAAGAATACGAACCGCATGTGACAAGAGGAAATATTATCTATGCCGGCGTTGATTATCAGGCGATCCTGGAAGCAGCGGAAAATGATCCGAACGGCTGCGATGTCATCTTGTGGGACGGCGGGAACAATGACTTTTCCTTCTTCAAGCCGGATCTGGCCATCACTGTTCTAGATCCGCATCGTCCAGGCCATGAACTGAAATATTATCCGGGCGAAGTTTGCTTGCGGACGGCCGATGTCGCGATCATTAACAAAGTGGACAGCGCTGATCAAGCTTCCATTGACATCGTGGAGAAAAATATTCAACGAGTCAATCCGAACAGCGTGATTATAAAGGCAGAATCGACGATCACGGTGAATGATCCGAGCATGATCAAAGGCAAACGGGTGCTGGTAGTGGAAGACGGTCCGACATTGACGCATGGAGAAATGACGATTGGAGCCGGAACCGTGGCGGCAGAGCGGTTAGGAGCGAAAGAACTGGTCGATCCGCGTCCGTATGCAGCAGGTTCGTTAATCGATACGTTCAAAAAGTATTCTCATCTCGAGAAAGTGCTTCCTGCAATGGGATACGGCAAGCAGCAATTGAAAGATTTGGAGGCGACCATTAAAAATGCGGAATGTGATGCCGTCATCATCGGCACGCCGATCGATTTGTCCCGCGTGATCGAAATAGACAAGCCGCATACCCGCGTCAGCTATGAATTAGCTGAAGCAGGCAGCCCGAATTTAGAAGAAGTTTTGCTTGATTTTGTGGAGAAACATCAGCTGAAGCGATAATATACAAGAGAGCAGCAGAGAGAGATTCTCGAGCTGCTCTTTTTTTACAGGATGGATAAAAAGAAAACGGCATGGCAGCAGCATAATAAACGCTCACGATGCATGTTCCTTGTATGCTATAATGGAGAACAAATTGCAAGATGGATGGAGGGTGTGCGTTGGAACTGAGACAAATTCAATATTTCATTGAAGTTGCCCGCTTAGAGCATGTTACGGAAGCTTCGCATGTTCTGAATGTGTCACAATCTGCGGTCAGCCGTCAAATCTTGAAATTAGAAGCAGAGCTTGGGGTTGATCTGTTTATACATGAAGGGCGAAAAGTGAAGTTGACGCCGATCGGCAGAGCATTTTTGGCACATATGGAACAATTGATGAAAGTGCTTGAAAAAGCCCAGCAAGAAATTGATGAATATTTGGATCCTGAAAAAGGGGTCGTCCGCATCGGCTTTCCGAGCAGTTTGGCCGCGTATCTCATTCCAGCCGTTATTTCTTCCTTCCGCAAATCTTATCCGAAAGTTCGGTTTCAGCTGCAGCACGGTTCATATCGGGAACTCATTGATTGGGTCGTAAAAGGGGACTTGGATTTAGCGATTATGGGTCCAGTGCCCAAAAGCGATGAGCAAGTAAAGAGCGAGATTTTATTTACAGAGAAAATCGTAGCTTTGCTGCCCGCTGATCATCCGCTTGCTGGGAGAGATCATGTGAAACTGCGAGAGCTTGCTTCCGACTTGTTTGTTTTATTTCCTCAAGGGTATGTGTTAAGAGAGATTATCGTGAATGCTTGTGAAGAGAACGGCTTTAGACCGAAAATTGTGTCCGAAGGGGATGACCTCGATGCGATCAAAGGGCTGGTTGCGGCAGGCTTGGGTTTGACGCTGCTGCCGGAAATCGCTCTGACAAGCAACATTCCGGAATCGACCGTCAAGCTTCCGGTAATTGAGCCGGAAGTGATTCGGGACGTTGGCGTCATCATTCCTGCGCAGCGAAATTTGCCGCCGACGGAAAGGTTGTTTTATGATTTCTTGAAACAATTAATGAAAGACCGCCATCACTAGACTTTGGGTCATGCTCCCTCTGAAAGCAGATCCCGAAATATTAAAAATCAGGACTGCAGGGAGGGGAGCAATTGATTGCTTCGTCCAGTTGGCGGTCTTTCTTTACTATCAAACTACGCCTTGTGCGATCATGCTGTCGGCGATTTTCAAGAAAGCAGCAATATTAGAGCCGACAACTAAGTTGCCGGGCTGACCGTATTCATTGGCAGCTTCGACACAACGCTTATAAATATTTTCCATAATTCGATGCAAATTCATATCGACTTCTTCGAATGTCCAAGACATCCTCATGCTGTTTTGCGCCATTTCCAGTGCAGAAACTGCAACCCCGCCGGCATTGGCTGCTTTAGACGGGCCGAACAATATATTATTTTCCAAAAATATATCGATCGCTTCTAAAGTTGATGGCATATTGGCGCCTTCACATACGACTTTTACGCCGTTGTCAACCAGCGTTTTTGCCGATTCAGCATCGATTTCGTTTTGCGTGGCGCAAGGCAGCGCAATGTCGCACGGGATCGTCCATATTCCTGTGCAGCCTTCATAGAAGGAAGCGTTCGGATGTTCTTCCACATATTCTGAAATCCGTTTTCTTTCCACTTCTTTGATTCGTTTGACCGTTTCCAGCTTGATGCCGTCAGGATCGATAATGTAGCCGGATGAATCGCTGCACGCGATCACTTTCGCTCCGAGTTGCTGCGCCTTTTCCATGGCATAGATGGATACATTGCCTGAACCGGAAACGATGACTTTGCTGTCTTCGATCGTGAGTCCATGATCTTTAAGCATTTCGCTGATAAAATATACGAGGCCATAGCCCGTTGCTTCGGTGCGACCCAAACTTCCGCCATACACTAATCCTTTGCCGGTCAGCACGCCTGCCTCGCTGCCTCGCATTCTTTTGTACTGTCCGTACATATACCCAATTTCACGAGCTCCAACGCCGATGTCACCGGCCGGCACGTCAATGTCCGGTCCAATATACTTCACCAATTCTGTCATAAAACTTTGGGTGAATCGCATGATCTCATTGTCTGACTTTCCTTTCGGGTCAAAGTCAGCCCCGCCCTTGCCGCCTCCGATGGGCTGTCCGGTTAATGCATTTTTGAACGTTTGTTCAAATCCTAGAAATTTGACGATGCTGGCATTTACGGAAGGGTGGAAACGAATCCCGCCTTTATACGGGCCGATTGCATTATTGTACTGTACGCGAAAACCGCGGTTTACTTGAACATTGCCTTCATCGTCTACCCATGGAACGCGGAAGGTGATCATGCGTTCTGGTTCTACAATTCGTTCCAAAATGGCATGTTTTCTATATTTAGGTTCTTTTGCTAACACTGGGATTAAAGATATGAGTATTTCCTTTACAGCTTGGTGAAATTCGATTTCGTATGGATTTCGTTGTTTTACCGTTTCATAAACTTCATTTACGTAATCTTGAGCAGCTTTGTAATCAGTTGAATATTTCTCTAGTATCTTCATAATGTCTCCTTTCATGGCGTATGTGTCAGAAGCTGCCGTTCGCAGAACACTTCATCAACCACGCACCCGTAATACCTATTTTATAATCAACTTTGGATATGAACAACATCTTTTCAAGATGAAGTTCATGCCGATTTGGAATATGGTGTGGACAAGTGAACAAATTATGAACATTTTGCGCGTTGGAAAGAGTGATATCTCGTCTTTTAGGCAACAATATAACAATCAGGAATTACGGAAATGTCGAGGAGGACGCCATGAAACACAATGTTTGGAAAAATCCTGTATTTATTATATCCGCAGCGGTTATAATCATTTTGGTTATAATTGGTGCGGCGATGCCTGCGCGATTTGGCGCAGCGGCAGGATCCATTTTTAATTTTACAACGAATAACTTCGGCTGGTTTTATTTGATTTCTGTATTTGCAATTTTTGTTTTTTTGGCCGGGCTTGCGATCAGCAAATATGGGAATATTCGTCTTGGAGGAGAAGGTTCCAAACCGGAATTTCCTTTTTTTACTTGGATCAGCATGCTGTTCTCAGCCGGGTTTGGGATCGGATTGGTATTTTGGGGCGTCGCCGAACCGATGAGTCATTTTTTCTCACCGCCTTTTGACGGCATCGAACCGATGACCGAACGAGCTGCCCGAATCGCAATGGGGTATTCGTTCTTTCACTGGGGAGTCAGCCAGTGGGCGATATTAGCACTGGTTGGACTAGCAGTAGGATTTTTGCAATTCAGCAAACGCAAAGACAGTCTGATTTCCACCGCTTTGGAGCCTGTCACGGGGAAAAAACCGTTAATCAAACATTCGATTGATTCATTGTCCGTCATTGCTACCGTGATGGGAATTGCCACTTCGATTGGATTGGGCGCATTGCAAGTAAGCGGCGGAATCAATGCCGTATTCGGCACAGGCAGCAAAGCTTGGATGCAAATGGTCATCATCGTGATCGTATTAATCGCCTACATGATTTCATCGTTTACGGGCGTAGACAAAGGCATCCGTTATCTCAGCAATTTAAATTTAGTCTTCGCTGCCGGGCTGCTGCTGTTCGTATTTGTTGCCGGGCCCACCGTATTTATTCTGGAATCATTTACATTGGCGCTCGGAGACTATATAACGAATTTTGTTCATTACAGTTTGCGGCTGCAGCCGTACCAGGGCGGAACATGGATCCGGGACTGGACGATTTTTTATTGGGCGTGGACGATCGCCTGGTCACCTTATGTTGGAGCCTTTGTCGCTCGAGTATCCAAAGGCCGCACCATCAGAGAGTTTATTATGGGAGTGATGATTATCCCTCCATTGTTCGCGTGCGTTTGGATCGCGGTGTTTGGAGGCACGGCGCTTTGGCATGACTTAAATCACGGGACAGGCATTGCGAATGCGGTCAATGAAGATATCACGGTTGCGCTGTTTCAAACGTTCGAGCAATTGCCTTGGACGCTTCCCATATCTGTGTTGTCCATTTTGCTCATTTTCGTCTTCCTTGTCACTTCCGCGGATTCAGCCACGTATATTTTATCGAGCATGACATCGCACGGAAGCTTGAATCCGCCGCTGTTTGCCAAGTTTGTCTGGGGCTTCCTCATGTCTGCGATCGCAGGGGCGCTGTTATACGCAGGCGGTCTTGAGGCGCTGCAGACAGCTTCATTGATTGCAGCGCTTCCCTTTACGCTGATCTTGTTGTTGTTGATCGCGGCGATCGTGACTTTGCTTCGGCGGGAGCCGCTGCCAATTAGAAAAGCGGATTTGCGCAGGTTTGAGCGACTAGAGAGGGCAGCCCGATTTCAAAAATTGGAGAAAGCAGTTGATCCGAGCAAAAAAAAGAAGTGAAACGAAGAAGACGCAAAGCGTTGCATTGGTCACTCATAAAAAAGCGTTTCGTCTTTGCGGGCAAATTAAGCTATACTAGGAGTTGTACGCAATTAGGAAAGGATGCTCGCTTTGATGATAACTCGATTTCGTTCTTGGACGACCACGGCATTTGCTTCGATGCAGTGGTTATTTTTTATTTTCGCAAATACGGTTGTCGTGCCGATCTCCGTCGGAGCCGCGTTTGACTTGCCTGCGCACGACATTGCAGGGATTTTGCGCAGTTCTCTTATTTTTACGGGTGTTGCCTGCGTGCTTCAGGGCTGGGTCGGTCACAGGCTGCCGCTTATGGAAGGACATTCCGGCATGATGTGGGGCCTGATGTTGAACTTGAGCGTATCCGCGCATTCGCTGGGCATGACTTTGACAGAAGTTGGCGGCGGGATAGCTTCCGGCATATTGCTGGCAGGCATTACGGTCGTATTGCTGGCGGCGGTGAACGGGCTTGGTTTCATGCAAAAAATATTCAATCCGATGGTGATGAGTGTTTTTTTGTTTTTATTGACGTTTCAATTAATGAAAATATTTTTCGAAGGCATGCTGGTCGTTTCCGAAGACGGCACGTTGGATCTGCCGGTCAGCTTGTTTTCTGTTGGAGTGGCCGCTTTCGTTTGTTTTGTAAAAATCAAAGGAAAAGAAATGATCGGCAATTTCTCAATATTAATCGGCATTGTGGTTGGATGGGCATTATATGCGCTAATATTTCCTGCTTCCGCGGCAGCCGAAATATCCAGCTCATGGCACATTCCGATCTTTCCGTTCGGCGCCCCGAATTTAAAGATGAGCATTATTTTGACCACTTTCATCGCCGTGTTTATTAACTTAAGCAATACGGTCGTTTCGATCCAGACCGCCGCGGACTTATTTCGCAAAAAAGCGACGCGAGCGATGTTTAACCGCTCTTATTTTCTAACAGGTTTATATACGATCATTGCAGCCGTATTTGGTTTGGTGTCGTACGCGCCTTATACTTCGTCCATTGGATTTTTGGAAAGCACGCGAAATTTTGAACGGAAGCCGTTTCTGATCGGCGGAGCATGGATGGCTTTGCTGGGCATTATTCCCCCATTGGGCGGGCTGCTCGCAGCCATGCCGATTACGGTGGGCAACGCGGTGCTTTTCGCGGCATATATGCAGTTGTTCGGCACTTCAGTAAAGAGCATCAGCGGTTATGCTTTTAACTCGGTCACCATTCATCGGCTGGCCGTCCCCGTGTTGGCGGGCATGAGCATTTTACATATGGATGTTTCATTGTTCAGTCATTTGCCGGAGTTGCTGCAGCCGCTCTTGTCGAACGGGTTTATCGTCGGCGTATTGATTTCCGTCGTGATGGAGCTGACGATGAAATGGGATCAGCCGGAATTAGAGGATATAGGGATCGAAAACGCGAATAAATGATAAAAGTGAAATTGTCATGGAAGGAAGGGATGGAAATAATGAGTGAAGCGGAAACGATGAAAAAGTATTCCTTTGTTGTGATCGCAGACACGCAAATCATTTCGCGCAATCATCCGGAACATTTCGAGAAAATGGTGGATTGGATCGTAAAGAGCAAGCAGCAAGAACAAATTCAGTTCGTGCTGCATGTAGGCGATGTGTGCGATAACGGCGCAGATGACGAGCAGCAGTTCCAGCTTGCCGGCGCGCAGCTAAAGCGCATCGTTGAAGCGGGATTGCCGCTGATTGCAGTCCCTGGAAATCATGATTATGACAATTGGCTGGAAATAAACCGAGACTTGACGATGTACAACCGTTATCTAGGAGTGGAGTTTTATAAAGATCAAAGCTGGTTCGGCGGCGTGTTTGAACAAGGCAAAAGCGAGAACATGTACGCGCTGTTGGATATCGGCGAAGATCGATACATCGTGCTCGCATTAGAATTCGGACCAAGAAAAGCGGTCATGGAATGGGCGGAGCAAATATTGCAGCAGCATGCGGATCGCCAAGCTGTCATACTGACCCATTCTTTCTTGTATATTGATGGAGAACGCACGCGAGAAGGAGACAACCATCATCCCAGAGATTATAAAGGGATTGGGGAAGCATGCGACGGCGAAGAGATGTGGCAGCATTATTTGAAGCGTCATAAGAATGTGTTCGCCGTGTTTTCCGGGCATCATGTGCCGGGGAACGCAGCCGTCCGGATCGACCAAGGCGACGGAGGCAATCAAGTCATTCAATCATTCCAAAATTGGCAGATGAAAGAGGAAGGCGGACAAGGCAGAGTGAGGTTGGTGACGATCGATAAGACAGCAGGGGAATGCTTGCTGCAAGTGTATAATCCTGTTGCAGGAAAATATGAGGATGGGCCTGGATATAACATGGTTATTCCTCTGTAGCGGCGAGTCGTAATTTTTCTTCCGCATTGTCAAATAAAGTTCATCATTTTCATTCACAGGCAAAGCCATTCGAATGTATATTCGAATTGATCTTTGCCTGTTTTCATTATATAATAATGATAATCATTTTCAACGAATCATATCATATCGATTTTAAGAGGAATATTTATGAGACTATGGATTTTGATCTTGGCAGCCATCGTGCTATCCTTCGTATCGCTGTTTGTGGGAGCCATCGACATTCGGCCAAGCGATTTGCTGGACTTTCAGTCGGACAAGGCTCAGATCTTTTTCATCAGCCGAGTGCCGCGTTTGTTGGCGATCATTATGGCAGGCGCGGGATTGAGCATAGCAGGGTTGATCATGCAGTCTTTGAGCCGGAACAAATTCGTCTCGCCGACGACGGCGGGAACTTTAGACGCTGCAAGGCTTGGAATTTTATTTTCCATGCTTTTTTTTGCGAAAGCGAGCTATATGCAGCAAATTATTTTCAGTTTTGCATTTGCGTTGGCAGGCACGATCGTCTTTATGCAAATTTTGGATCGCATTAAGTTCAAGGATGTTATTTTCGTTCCGTTGCTCGGGATTATGTATGGAAATATTTTGTCTTCGATTACAACGTTTTTTGCCTATGAAGCGAATTTGATTCAAAATATTTCTTCTTGGTTGATGGGAAGTTTCACGTTGATCATTTCAGGACGTTATGAACTTCTATACTTAAGCATTCCGGCAGTGATCTTAGCTTATTTGTACGCGAACAAGTTTACCGTAGCGGGGATGGGCGAAGACTTCGCCAAAAACTTAGGGATCAACTACAAGCTTGTCTTATATATGGGTTTGATCTTGGTCGCCGTCATTTCAACCACTGTCGTGTTAACGGTGGGCATCATTCCTTTCCTAGGATTAATTGTGCCTAATATTGTTTCCCTTTACTTAGGCGATAATTTGCGGCGAATCATTCCCCACACGATGGCTTTGGGCGTTGTGTTCTTATTAATATGCGATATTGCGGGACGTCTGGTTGTTTATCCTTACGCCGAAATACCTGTGAACGTAACGGTAGCAGTGATTGGCAGTGCGATCTTCTTAATGATGTTGATTAGGGGGAGAGCATATGCGAGGAAATAGTTCGAAACTTATCTTTTTAGGGGCGCTGGCAATCATCTGCATTTTACTGTATGGATTTTATGATATTAAAGGCGGTTTCGACTATGCTTTCCCAAGACGCATGATTCGAGTGGCTGCCATGGTGATCACGGGGATTGCGATTGCGTATTCCACCGTTGTCTTCCAGACGATCACGCGAAACCGCATCTTAACGCCGTCTGTGATGGGTTTGGATTCCATGTATGAAGTAGTGCAGACGCTCATTTACTTTTTTGCCGGTTCCGTATCGGTATGGGTGTTGAATAAATATTTGAATTTCGGCGCATCGTTGGCGGCCATGGTCATCTTTTCTTTGCTTTTGTACCGTTTCTTATTCCGGGCGGATAAGCATCCGATTTATTTATTGCTGTTGATCGGGATGATCTTGGGCACGCTGCTCGGAAGCTTGGTCACATTTCTCCAAGTGCTGATCGATCCTTTAGAATATTTGAGTCTTCAAAATCGTCTGTTCGCTAATTTTATGAATATTAAGACGGAATTGCTCTTTATTGCTTCAGCCATTTTATTGTGCGCGTTTATATACGGCTATTTGATCATGGATAAGCTGGATGTGATGTCGCTCGGCCGGGAGAATTCCATCAACCTCGGCATTGACTACGACCGCATGGTGATGAACATTTTAATTTTGTCATCGGTGCTGATCGCGACGTCGACGGCGCTTGTCGGACCGATTACGTTTTTCGGTTTGATCGTAGCGAACTTGTCTTATCAATATTTGGTGACATACAAGCATTCCATTTTGGTGCTGGGCGCCAGCTTAATCAGCGTCATTGCTCTTGTCGGCGGACAGTTTCTCGTTGAACATATTTTCGAATTGCGGACGACATTGAGCGTGATCATTAACTTCGTCGGAGGCATTTATTTTATTTACTTACTATTAAAAGAAAGCAGGGCAGCAGGATGATTGAAATCAAAAGATTAACAAAAAGGTTTGGCAAAAAGCCTGTTGTGGACGATGTCACTGTAACGATTGAACCTGGGACGATTACTTCGTTTATCGGACCGAACGGTGCAGGGAAATCAACGCTTCTTTCAATGGTAAGCCGATTGTTGGATGCGGACACGGGGGAAGTGCTGCTCGATTCGCGCAATGTGAAGCAGTGGAAATCTTCGGAGTTTGCGAAGCGCGTTTCCATACTGAGGCAGTCTAATTTTATTAATGTGAGGCTGACGGTGCGAGAACTTGTTTCTTTCGGCAGATACCCGTATTCCAAAGGGCGGCTGACCGAAGAAGATCATCAGTTTGTCGACCAAGCGATCGAATATATGAATTTAGAAGAGCTGGAAGATCGATTTCTTGACGAACTGTCCGGCGGTCAGAAGCAGCGGGCTTTCATCGCGATGGTGATCGCGCAGGACACGGATTATATTTTGCTTGACGAACCATTAAATAATCTCGACATGAAACATTCCGTGCAAATTATGAAAATTTTGCGCAAGCTGGTCGATGAACTCGGACGAACCGTGGTCATCGTATTGCATGACATTAATTTTGCATCGGTATATTCCGACCGCATCGTGGCGCTTAAGGATGGCAAAGTGGTGAAGAACGGGCCTACGCACGAAATAATTAATACGAAAGTGCTTCGCGAAATTTATGACATGGACATTCCGGTTCAGGAGCAGAACGGGTGCCGCATCTGCGTATATTTTAAATCTGGAGCATAATTCATAAATGACGCAAAAAAGACAAAAATAATTGTTGACGAGGAAGATGTTTCCCATTATAATGAGAATTGTTATCAGTGATAACGATTCTCATTATCATATAGGGGTGTGAAAACAACGATGAAAAGGTGGAAAATATATTTTGTTTTCCTAACGATACTTATCCTTCTCTCAGCCTGTGGTTCAGGCGAAGATACGAATCAAGCAGCAGGTTCCGGTGAACAGCCTGGCAGCGGTGAACAAAACGGGGCCTATCCGATGACGGTCTCTCCAACAATCAGCTCGATGACCGGAGACATTGCCGTGCATTTTGAAGATGTGACATTTGACAAAATGCCGGAGAAAATCGTCGTGTTCGACTACGGGTTTTTGGATACTTTAGACGCGCTTGGCGTTGAAGGGATCGTCGGCGTTCCGAAAGATTCCAGTCTGCCTGCAGCGCTGGAGAAGTACGCCGGCGATGATTATGCAAACATCGGCGCATTAAAAACACCGTTGTTCGAAGACATCGCAGCGCTGAGACCGGATGTCATCTTTATATCCGGCCGTCAGTCTGAATATTACGAGGAATTGAAAAAGATTGCTCCAGTCGTATTCGTCGGAACGCAGCAAGACGATTATTGGAATACGTTTTTAGCATCGGTTGACATCGCTGCGAAGATGTTCGACAAAGAGAAAGAAGCAGCGGAGTACTTGGCGAAATTTGATTCCGCACTGGAAGAAATCAATCAGTTAGCTGGCAAGTACGAGACTGCGCTGGTTACGATGTACAATGAAGGAAGCTTATCCGGCTTTGCCACCAATTCACGCTTCGGCTACGTCTATGAAATTTATGGTTTTAAACCGGTAACCGAAAATATTCAGGCTTCTTCCCATGGTTCTAATTTCGGTTTTGAAGCGATTCTGGAATTCAATCCGGAAGTATTGTTTGTAGTTGACCGCACTGCAGCTATAGGCGGTGACTCCAACATCAAAGCTGACATGGAGAATGATATCATTAAAAGAACGAAAGCATATGAGAACAATCGGATCATCTACTTAGACGGTGCGCTCTGGTACTTAAGCGGCGGCGGACTGCAATCTGAGTTGGCGAAGATCGAAGAAATCATTGCAGAATTGAAATAATGTCATTTCTGTGACCTGTCCTTGTTTCGGCGAACGAGGACGGGTCTTTTTATTTTTTGAAATGAATGCTGCAGAACTAAACATATGCTCATTCGCATTGCGTCTTATGCTCATAAGATGTAACAAGAGGTGAGACGATTGTACAAAAAAGGTTACAAAAGCAACAATATACGAGGAAAATTAAAGGTATACCGTTATTTGTCGGAATCGAACATGAAGCGGCTTGTTCCTCACTCGAAGCTGTTGACGAAAAAAAACTTGGAGGCAATGGCAAAAAAATATCAGTCGTTATATATAAAACCCGATGTTGGATCGCTTGGAAACGGCATATTCAAACTCGTGCGCTTGCCAGATGGTTATGATTTGTTCTACATTCGAAATCGAAAACAAGTGAAAAAACGCTGCAAAACATTGTCTGCGGCATATGCTTTTATTAAATCGAAACGAAAAGAACGCATGTTAGTGCAGCAAGCGATTAAGCTGGACGAGGTGAACGGACGGCCGTATGACATTCGAGCCATGGTGCAGCGCAAGCCGAAGCGCACATGGGCATGCACGGGTTTCTTAGTAAAGGTCGGTGCTGAAAAGAAGATTGTCACGAATTATTATCAAGGCGGAAAAATCATCACGATCGAGTCTTTGCTGAAAGAAAAAGGGTTGACATCCGATCAAAGAAAATCAAAAATTATGATGTTAAAAAATCGGGCATTGGATGTAGCCAAAGCGTTAAGCAAAAAAAGATCCGGCATGCATGAAATGGGAATCGATTTCGCCTTCAGTCAAAAACAGCGATTGTGGCTCTTGGAAGTGAATTCGAATCATCCGCAGTTTCATCCTCTTAAAAAACTGGATCCTAAAGCTTATGAGCGTATGATGGATTATGCCAGAAGCTATGGCCGCACATCAGCCAAATGAAGACTTTGTTGTCTGAAGAGGCGTGATCTCAGACAATGAGGTCTTTTTTTTATGTTTGAAAACATGTCTGCAATGGCGGGTTCGCCTGGAATGATTCTCATGATCAATGATAACGATTATCATATTCAATAATAATTGTTAAATTAAAATAATTATTGATAAGGAGGGTGAATTATGTTATTCTGAATGCAAGGAGGGATCGGCGTGAATATGGAAATCAGATCACTCAAATTAAATGGATCTAAACAGCAGAGCCGGCAGGCAGATTCGCATCGAAATCCGAAAAGCGGCAAGACGAATTGGATCGAATCGATGAAACCGCATTTGGAGTTGACGGCCGCATTGATCAGCGGTTTGCTTATTACAGCCGGTTGGCTGCTGGGCAAATACGAACATACGGCAGCCTCCGTTGCGGTTTACTTGGCCGCATACGTGATCGGCGGCTATGCGAAAGCGAAAGAAGGCATTGAAGATACGCTTCAGAATAAAGAGCTTAATGTGGAGTTGCTCATGGTTCTCGCTGCAATCGGGTCGGCGGTCATCGGTTATTGGACTGAAGGTGCCATTTTAATATTTATCTTTGCATTGAGCGGCGCTTTGGAATCTTATACATTGAACAAGAGCCGCAAAGAGATTTCATCCTTGATGGAGCTGCAGCCGGAAGAAGCGCTGCGGGTGCGGGACGGGGCAGAAGAAATTGTTCCGCTGGATGAGCTTAAGGTCGGAGACATGCTGCTGATCAAACCGGGGGAAAGGGTGCCGATTGACGGCAAAATTGCTGAAGGGCGCACGAATGTGGATGAATCCGCGATTACGGGCGAATCGATCCCGGTGAGCAAATCGGTCGATGACGAAGTGTATGCCGGAACCGTCAATCTTCGCGGAACGGTCTTGGTGGAAATGACAAAACCGAATGACGAAACTTTGTTTCAGAAGATCATTCAACTGGTGCAAAATGCGCAAAGCGAAAAATCTCCGTCACAGCAGTTTATTGATCGTTTCGAGGGCTTGTATGTGAAGATTGTGCTGCTGTCTGTTGCGGTGATGATGTTTTTGCCGCATTACGCGTTTGGATGGACATGGACGGAATCTTTTTACCGAGCGATGGTT
>CALKAN010000238.1 GCA_937983035.1 uncultured Paenibacillaceae bacterium
CTCTTCTTCTCCAACGCGTCGGCCATGGCCGGATTCTGCGTTTCTGACACCTTGCCCGCGATCATTGCCGTGGACGCCGTCAGCAAAGCCGGAATCAGCGGGAGGCGCCTTTCGTTCCTGATTCGATGGATTGTCATTTGAATTCCCTGCCCTGACCGAACGATCCGTGTCAGACCGGCTTTCCGTTTGCGCTGAGCGTTGATCCGCATCATTGCGATCTGCATTGCCAGGATGATCAGCATGATTCACTTCTCCGGATGACGCTTCACGATCCCCGTTTATTGTTTCGGCATTCAGCCCCTCATTCCTGCCAAGGTCAGAAGCTTGATCCAAGGCAACGGCTAGATCCTGTCCGGTAAGCGAATCGGTCGTTGATTCATCTTCAGCACTCTCAGACGCTGTTTGAGATTGATCGGAATCAGATGATTCCGTTGAAGTTCCTTCATCTGACGCGGTTGAAGAATCGTTGCTGCCGCGGTCGGCCGGTTCTGCTTGGTCTTCTATATTCTCAGCAGGCATATCGT
Organism: uncultured Paenibacillaceae bacterium; assembly: GCA_937983035.1. GTDB lineage: Bacteria > Bacillota > Bacilli > Paenibacillales > CALAME01 > CALKAN01. The sequence continues at coordinate 525 of CALKAN010000238.1, forward strand.
TCGATGAAGTCGATGGAGAAACATGCCGATCATCCGCTGCCAATGCGATTTGCATCAACTTTTGCCAGTTCGGCGCAGCGGCTTTGCTGTTCCACTGCTCTTTCCATTCCCGGCTGATGAGCATCTCATGGAACGCATCAGAAATGGCTTGCGTGCGGAGAGCTTCTGTCGATATGTCCACTCCATGCTCCTTAGCCAACAGTGCAACTGCCCACTTTCCAGCGGACACTCCATTGCTGGCAGCTTGCTCGCGCAGCTCCGGCGGTGCGCGGAACGATACGACGGTTACCGCTTCTGCTTGGTCTGGATGCGCAAGGGCCAATGCCTGACGAACTTCCTTGCCCAATTGTTCGATGAAGAGCGATTCTTCATTCAGATTGCCTTCCTCCAGGAAAATGCCGCTGATGACAATGCTCCCATCCCCGCGGCTGTAGTAAGGGTCTAAATAAGCCATCTCTTCCGCTTCTTCCACTAAGCGAACCGCAATATAGTTCACAGGCTTGTTGCGGAAATCTACTCTTTCCAACAGCAGATTCCCGGCATCGTTCAAGCCGTATGCTTCCACAACGCGGTGATTTTTGTTCATGCCGATTTCGATGCTTGGATTGATGTCCAACGTGACGTAAGCAACGATCGGCGAATTCATGCTCGCAAGACCGGTCAAGGCGTAAACGAATACGAATAAAAAGATTGCGGCGGCCATGCCTGACGCCATCCATTTCCGGCTGAGCTGAATCTTGCTTTGCCAATGTATTTCCTCTCCGACATCAGCATCAGCGGCGCCGGCCTTGATGCGAATTCGCTTAAATTGACCATCTCTTGTCATAACGATAAAATGCCGGTCCGTCTTTTCCATCACAATCCCTTTATTCATCTCGCACACCTCCTTCCGGTTCATCTATTCTCAAATAATCTTGCAAAAAAGGATAAGGCCCGTGGTATATGAGCGCTGCTGCAATAATAAACTTCCGATTCCGTTCCAATGTCTTTCGCGAAACAGTCACCTGTTCCAGCAGCTCTTTTAATGGCAATGCTTTTTTATGAAGCAATGAATCCATCATTTCTTTATTGCTTGACAATATTCTGGCAATTTGAAACAACGTTTTGCGTGAATCGGAATGCTTCGGCGCTTGGGCAGCCAAATCAGAAAACGTAATTCCGAACCGCTTCAATTGCTGATTCAATTCGTATATCTCGTCCCGGCGCGCTTCAGCCTGCAGTTTCAAATCATATTGACGGAGAGCTTCGCGGGATTCAATCGGATTCATGATGTTTTCTTCTTCATCTTCCACTTCGAAAGCCGTGTATGGAATTTGACCCGCGTGACGCTGCTCCTTCCGCACATAGTCAATTAAACGCCGGCGTATCACTGTCTGAGAAAAGCCTAAAAAAGATTTGCCCGCTTCCGGAGAAAATTGATTGATCGCCTCATTGAATGCTGCCAATGCGACGCTGAATTCATCGTCTGACTCCGGATTGACGTATCTTTTGCAAAAACGGCTCGTCATCTTCACGATAAAAGGTTGATAATCCGCGATAAATTGATTCCGTAATCGAAGATCTCCTTGCTGAATTTTCGCGATCTTCTCTTCAACGGATTCATCTATATGTTCAGACAGGTGGTCAGTTTCTGTTTTCCCCAGAAATTTTTTGAAAAGGACTAGTAGCAACCTCTCCACCTCACTATATATCTTCGTTGTGCAGCCTTTGTTTCGGTGGGTTTCTTGATGTGTCTTATATGTGTCAGGATAATTATGTCATCGTTCTCGCTTACTATAATATAACATAAATTCTCCTCGATCATGTGACAGATGCCTGCAAAAACGGCTTTTCTGCACGGACAATCCGAATGATTCATCCGCTAAATCCAGCCCGCACATAAAGAAAAAACCGCCTGAATCAGGCGGTCAAGTTATAAATCCAACGCTTTCCTTTGCATTAATTTTCGTTTGCGGTCGCTTAAAGCGTGCAGCCGCTTCTTCAGCGCCTGCTCCCATTCCTCGTCTTGAATTCCTTTCGCAAACATCAGCAGATCCAAAGCCAAGTCAATCTGATTTTTCACGACGTCCTCGGGATCTTCATGTTCATGATTGACGCAATTATCATAAAGATGAGTCAGATGCTTCTCATCTACATATTCCAGGAAATCAACTTCTTGTGCTCCGTCCCCATGTGCGTATTCTGCCAAAATTTCATACTCGCTCTCGATCAAATAATGTACTTCAACTTTATGACAAACAAGGCAGTACAGAAGAGGCACGTTAAATATTTTCGTTCGATAATGCTTCAGCGTTCCCCTCGTGCCGATCATGCTGGCACCGCAGCAAAAACTCACGATCATCCACCCTTTCTTTGTCTCACCCATGTTGCTGAAAAACAAGTTGAATGCACTTTCAGCCCTTTTGTTCCACTTTACACGTTAAAGCTTCTTTTGGCAATCGCAATTTTTTTCTATTCTTGCATGATTATCCTTTTTTTCCAAAATCACGCGCCAAGCCGCGGCAGACTCAAAAGCAGCAAAATTGAACATGCAGTGATCTCGGCAACATGATGCTTCACATGTTGAAGCAAACATAAGTTGTTGTTTCCCGCCGGCAATAGTATAATAAACCTGATTTTCCCGGAAGGAGGACATGCTTTAGATGAAAAACTTGCTCCCGCGCAAGATGGTCACTGCTTCCTTCGCTTCTTGTTTGTTTGCTGTCGCTTACGCATTATTCAATCCTGATCCGCTGAATACGGAAATGGGCAGCTATCTGTACCGCGTCTGGTTGATCATCCCGGCATATTTGCTGTACGCGCTGCCGATCATGTTCACGTTCGGCATCGCAGCTTCCCTGGCCAGTCAATGGATCACTCGCAAATTTTTAAGTCACTTGCTGACAGCGGAAGTGCAGCAAACGGCGGCTCTTTTAACATTGCATGTGATATTCGGTTCTGTATTTTTATACGCTGGGCTGCTGGGGGCTTTGATCTTTTTTGTTCTTGATTTTCTGTTTGCGCGCCGCGGCGCTGTTTATACATATAAACATGCCATGATCAGCCTGCTTGGACCGTTCGGTTTGTTTGCGCTGCTCATCATCACTTACTGGCTGTCAGATCTGACGCAATCGCTGTGAACTGCAGTGCAATCATAACTCATTCCCATGCAAAAACACCCCGCAAATCGCGAGGTGTTTGTTGTTTTGTTTGAAGCGAAAACCCGTTACTCATAGATTTCCACCTCAGACATCCACATAATGTTCGGATTGGAGTAATCGATCGGTCCTTTGTCCTTGTCTTGGAAAAGACGAAGCTTGTTCGTTTCGACTGGATTTTCAATTTCGATGGAAACCATCACCATTGAAAGTTCGTCTGTCGACCAAGTTTGAATCGTTTTCCAATCTCCATTGTCCGGAACTTGAATTTGAATTTCTTGCGATGGAATATTTCTTTCAGACCAATAAATATCGACTCTTCTTGGCGTTTTCGGCTCGGGGAACGTAAACTCAACCCAGTGATTGTCTCCTTCCAGCGTGCTCGCCCACGCCACTTCTTTCCAGCTTAAGTATTCTTCCAATCTTAACCCGTCATTGATCGGGTCTAAAGTATATGAACTGTGCGTGCTGTCAACCGCTACCGTCGCGCCGTTTGATGCCAAAGCGATATTTTTAATGTCCTTTCTAGGCGAGGAACGATTCGGCTCATAAATTTCCACCTCGGAAATCCACAAAATGTTCGGATCCCGGTAAGCGACAGGGCCCTTGTCCTTTTCTTGGAAGATGCGAAAGGCAGTCGTTTCAACCGGCTCTTCGATCTCCATCTGCGTCATCAACATATTGCCCTCATCATTCGTCCATGTGTGGACGGTCACCCATTCTCCGTCTTGGAGCACTTGCAAATGAATTTCTTGAGAAGCGTGCAATTCGCCCCAATAAATGTCGACCCTTTCCGGTGTTTTAGGCTCCGGGAACGTAAACTCCACCCAATGGCCGTCCCCTTCCAGAGAGCTTGCCCAAGCCACATCGTGCGGACCGAGGAAGTCTTCTACGCGATAACCGTCATTGATGGGGTCTTTGGTGTAATTGCTGTAATAGCTGTCCACTTCAACGGTCGTGCCGTTGGAAGCTAAGGCGATGTTGTACGGATCCGTGCTTGGCTCAGGCTGCGCAGGCTTAGCAGGCTCAGGTTGTGGTTCAGGCTCTTTCGCCGGTTCTGGTTCGGGCTTTGGTTCCGGTTTTGGCTCCGGTTCTTTCACCGGCTCAGGCTGTTCCGTCTGCGCATTGTCCGGCTCTTTGGGAGCGCTTGCATTTTCGTCCGTTGAACATGCTGCGATCGTTGCTGCCAGTAACAAGGCTGCAAATAAGTACAATAGTTTCTTATACACCTGAAACATTCCCCCTAGAAAAAAATAAATAAAAAAAGATTAATACAAGTGTAATACACCAGAAAAAAATGTCAATGACAAAATATTGCGAAAGTTTATCATTTTGTCAAAAAAATGCAGTCCAATCTCGTTCCGCGCTCTTTTTTCTTTGTGTTCCAACTGATGTATAACATTTTCGATTCGAAATGCTCTGTAAACAATCGTTGACACCTGATTTAAGATAACGCTAGAATGAGCATAAGCCTCAGTGATTCACGCTCTGCAAGAGGCTCATGTTTTTTTGCAATCGGCAATGATTCATTCTGCAAATCACGTTCATAAACTCAGCATTGCACGATGTTTGAGTTTTTAAAATTATGCAAAGCTTTTTACAAGGAGGCTTGTTTCATCATGAAAGCAATCATGATCGGCAATCGCAATGCCCGCATCGATTATGTATTCAGCGAGGAAATTATGCAGCAATTGCGTGAAATCGTTGACATCTACCCGGAAAGAATTACTCCTGACAACTTAGAGCAGCATAAAGCAAGCTTGCAAGACGCAGAGATGGCCTTTTCCACATGGGGCATGTGCCGGCTCGATGAAGACACGATTCGAACTTATTTACCGAAATTAAAAATTATTTTTTATGCTGCTGGGTCCGTCAAAGGATTCGCTGAACCGTTCTTAAAAAGCGGCGTCAAAATTACGAGCGCTCAATCCGCCAATGCTGTGCCGGTGGCTGAATATGCAGCAGCGCAAATCATTTTGGCAAACAAAGGATTTTTCCAAAGCGCCGTAAAGTACAAAGAAAACTTCCAGGCCGCGAAACAATACGCCCATACTTTTCCTGGAAATTTCAACACGAAAGTCGGAATTATCGGAGCAGGCCGCATTGGAAGAGGCGTCATCGAGCGGCTTTCAAATTGCAAATTGGACATTTATGTTTTTGATCCGTTTCTGCCGCAAGAAACCGCGGAAGCGCTTGGCGTAACGAAAACAAGTTTGGAGTATATTTTTGAACACTGTCAAACGATCTCCAACCACTTGGCCAACAATCCGCAAACAGCAGGCATGTTAAACGGAACGCTGTTCGACCGCATGCTTCCGAATGCTACATTTATCAATACAGGACGCGGCGCGCAAGTCGTGGAAGCTGATTTGATTAAAGCGCTGAAAGACGAACCTGCAAGAACGGCCGTCCTTGACGTTACATACCCTGAACCTGTGGAAGAAGACAGCGAATTGCTCAGCATGCCCAATGTGTTCATCACGCCGCACATTTCCGGCAGTTTTAACCAGGAAGTCATCAGAATGGCAGAATATATCATTGACGAATTAAAGCGTTACATCAATGGCGAACCGCTCGCCTACGAAATTCAATTGCAGGACCTGGAAACTTTAGGATAAAAAAACAAGGATGACCTGAGCTTCAGCATCGGTGCCATTTACACCCCGCTGAAACCAGGCCATCCCTGCATTCATCTCCGGCAACGATGGCGTTTCTTATGAGAAACGCTGCTTCCATTGCCTATCAATCGTGGCTGTACGTTTCCTTGTACTTGGCTGCGTCCCACAGTTTGTCCAGCTCGGATGGATCGGACATCTCTACGACGATCATCCACCCTGATTCATACGGAGATTCATTGACGTTCTCCGGAGAATTCTCTAATTCTTTGTTGATCTCCACCACTTTGCCGCTGACGGGAGCATACAACTCTGATACAGTTTTCACCGATTCCACGCTGCCAAACGGCTCATTCCGTTCAATCTCGGTTCCGACTTCAGGAAGCTCAACAAATACGATGTCCCCGAGTTCATTTTGCGCAAATTCGGTAATGCCAATCTGTGCTTGATTGCCTTCCAATACTTTAACCCACTCATGCTCTTCACTGTACTTCAAATGTTCAGGCAAATTCATGCGGGCACCTCCTGTCTGTTAGACGGTATCCATGTTCATTCATGCAATTTCGATAAGCATATGTAATTTTATGCTTATTGTCAACAACACCGCATTTTAAAATACATGAAGATGCTGTTTATTTTTTCATGGCTTGAACGATCAAGTCGCCCATTTCTTGCGTGCCGAGCACTTTGTCCCCTTCTACGGCAAGATCGGATGTGCGGTGGCCTTCATCCAGCACTTGCTTCACCGCATTTTCGATCGAATCAGCAGCATCTTGGTATCCGAACGAAAGCTGGAACATGAGCGCTGTTGACAGGATGGTCGCAATCGGATTGGCGATCCCTTGCCCGGCAATGTCAGGCGCGGAACCGTGCACCGGCTCATACAAACCGAAGCTGCCTTCTCCTAAAGAAGCGGAAGAAAGCATGCCGATGGAACCGGTTAACATCGCTGCCTCGTCGCTTAAAATATCGCCGAACATATTCTCTGTCACGATCACATCGAAGCTGGCTGGTCTGCGCAGCAGCTGCATGGCGCAGTTGTCCACAAGAATGTGCTCCAATTCAACGTCAGGATATTCCGGCGCGATCCGTTCTACCGTCTCCCGCCATAGACGAGAAGTTTCCAATACGTTGGCCTTGTCCACCGAAGCAAGCTTCTTGCGGCGCTTGCGCGCAATTTCAAAAGCTTGCCGCACGATGCGCTCAATTTCCATCACGCTGTAACGGCACGTGTCTACGGCTTCTTGGCCATGTTCTCCTTCTTCTCTGTATTTTTCCCCAAAATAAATGCCGCCTGTCAGTTCACGAACGACAATTAAGTCTGTGCCTTGCAGCACTTCCCGCTTCAGCGTGGAAGCATCCAGCAAGCAATCGAACGTCATGGCTGGACGAATATTTGAAAACAAGCCTAATTCCTTGCGAATGCCAAGCAATCCTGTTTCAGGACGCGTCTCCTTCGGATTGTTGTCCCATTTCGGTCCGCCTACCGCTCCCAGCAGCACAGCATCTGCATTGCGGCACATCTCAAGCGTTTCTTCGGGCAGCGGCGTCCCTGTTTCATCGATGGCAATTCCGCCAAACAAGCCGTGCTCGGTCTCAAACTTGTATCCAAACAGTTCCTCTGTTCTCTTTAACACTTTTTCTGCCTCTGCCACGACTTCAGGCCCGATCCCGTCGCCGGCAATAATTGCAATCTTTTTCGTCTCTGTCAAGCCCTTCATCTCCATTCCTTATAATTCACCTATTTTATTATTACCACATTTCCATCTGTTTGACCAACAGAGGAAAACTATGATCGTTATAGGCATTTGCTATAAAGCAAATGATTGCAAAAATAAAACAGGGTCAATCCTCTTCAAGAAGGATCAACCCATGCGCTTCATCCTGCGCCCGTTTAAATTAAGCCAAGATTTCCTTTATTTGTTTTGCCGCTGCCCCGTCGGTCGATCAAGCGATTCAGAGCATCGATATATGCCCGTGCGCTCGCTTCCAGAATATCCGTGCTTACGCCGCGGCCTGTGACGGCATATTCTTGTTGCGCAAGCACAACAAGCACTTCGCCGAGCGCGTCTTTGCCCTGCGTCACTGACTTAATCTGATAATCTTCCAAGACGGCTTCTTCGCCCGTCACTTGATCAATCGCATTGTAAACAGCGTCAATGGAGCCGTTGCCTTCGTCTGTTCCGGTTAACTGCCCTCGATCTCGATGCGAGATCGTCACTTCCGCCCTTGGAGCCGCATGGTTGTCATAATGTACTTTTAAACTTTCCAGCGTATAGATTTCCGGCGCGGCAGCCATTTTCTCTTCGATGAGGGCGCGGATGTCTTCATCGCTGATCGTCTTCTTCTTGTCAGCAAGATCTTTAAATTTTTTAAATGCTTCATTGATTTGATCTTCGCTTAGATCATAACCCATGTCAGCAAGCTTTTCGCGAAACGCGTGGCGGCCGGAATGTTTGCCGAGCACGAGACGGCTTTCTTTCAGACCGATCGTTTCCGGCGACATAATTTCATACGTCGTTTTTTCTTTCAGCATGCCGTCCTGATGAATGCCCGATTCATGCGCAAAAGCATTGGCGCCGACGATCGCTTTATTGCCGGGAACCGGCATCCCTGTCAGCTTGCTGACTAAGCGGCTCGTGCGATAAATTTCTTTCAACACCATGGAAGTTTCGGCCTGATAGTAGTCTTTTCGCGTTTCAAGCGCCATTGCGACTTCTTCCAGCGCCGTATTCCCTGCCCGCTCGCCAATGCCGTTGATCGTCCCTTCAATTTGCTCAGCGCCGTTTTCTATCGCTGCCAGCGCATTGGCAACAGCCATGCCCAAATCGTCATGGCAATGTGCGCTCAGCTGCACCTTCTCAATGCCGTCCACTTTTTCGCGAAGCGTTCGGAATATGTTTCCATACTCTTGCGGCGTCGTATAACCGACTGTATCTGGAATATTCACCACGGTTGCGCCTGCACGGATCGCCATTTCCACGACTTCGCACAGAAAATCCAGCTCCGTGCGGGCAGCATCTTCAGGCGAAAATTCAATTTTGCTGAAATACTGCTTCGCATACTTGATCGCTGCTTCCGCCGTTTCCAGCACTTGCTGCTGATCCATGCGCAGCTTGTATTTACGATGGATGGGCGAAGCAGCTAAAAAAAGGTGGAGGCAGGGATCTTCCGCCGCTTTCAATGCTTGCCGGGCGGCATCGATGTCCTGCACGCGGGAGCGGGAAAGTCCGACGATCGTCGCATTTTTCACTGCGCGGGCAACAGCGTCTACACTCGCTGCATCTCCCGGGGAGGCGGCCGGGAAGCCTGCCTCGATTCGGTCGATGCCCAATCTTTCCAGCTGCAGGGCAATTTCCACCTTTTCTTGCGTGTTCAGATTCACTCCCGGCGATTGTTCGCCATCCCTGAGCGTCGTATCAAACAAATATATTTTCCGCATCCCAGTCCGCCTCCATCTTACTTTTTCATATCCATTTTATTCCTATGTTAATCAAAAATGATGGTCCTCTGCGATTATTTATTCAACCATTGCATCATTTCGCGAAGTTTAGCGCCAACTTCTTCAATCGGATGTTCAGCTTCTTTGCGGCGAGTTGCTGTAAAGAACGCACGGTTGGATTGATTTTCCAAGATAAAGTCGCGTGCGAATTTGCCGCTTTGAATATCTGCGAGCACCCGCTTCATTTCAGCTTTCGTTTCGTCATTGACGATGCGCGGACCTGTCACGTAGTCGCCGTACTCAGCCGTATCGCTGATGGAATAGCGCATGCGGGCCAATCCGCCTTCATACATCAAGTCAACGATCAGTTTCAGCTCATGCAAGCACTCGAAGTATGCAACTTCCGGCTGATATCCTGCTTCAACAAGCGTTTCAAAGCCGGCTTTCACCAGATGGCTGACGCCGCCGCAAAGCACAGCCTGCTCTCCGAACAGATCTGTTTCAGTCTCTTCGCGGAATGTCGTTTCCAGCACTCCAGCGCGCGTGCTTCCGATCGCCTTCGCATACGCAAGCGCAATGTCTTTAGCTTGTCCAGTAGCGTCTTGCTCTACAGCAATCAATGCCGGCACGCCGAAACCTTCCACGTAAGTGCGGCGAACGAGATGACCTGGTGATTTAGGCGCAACCATGATCACGTCCATGTCTTCCTTCGGCACAATTTGTCCAAAATGAATGTTGAATCCGTGTGAGAACATCAGTGCAGCGCCTTTTTTCAAATTGGGCGCAATTTGCTCATTGTATACTTTCGCTTGAATTTCGTCCGGCATCAAAATTTGCACAACGTCCGCGCGTTTAGCGGCTTCCTCAACGGACAGCACTTCAAAACCGTCATTGGAAGCTTGTTCCCAAGAACGGCCTTGGCGAAGTCCGATCACAACATTTATTCCGCTGTCTCTCAAGTTTTGCGCTTGGGCATGCCCTTGGCTGCCGTATCCGATCACTGCGATCGTTTTTTCTTTTAATACGCTTAAATCTGCATCATTTTCATAATACATTTTTACTGCCATGTTAAAAATCCTCCTTTATTGTTTAAGCCCCGATTGGCGGCCTGTATTAAGCCCCTTAAGTGGGAGCCGGGAAGCACCCGCGAAAATTTTCGCCGATCCGTCCGGGCCCCCGCTCAAGGGGCATTGCTGCATCATTTCATCAGTCCATCTCTTATACGCCGCGCATCATTGCGGTTACTCCTGTCCGGCTCAATTCGCGAATGCCGTAAGGATGCAAAAGTTCGACCATCGCTTCAATCTTTCTTGTATCTCCGACGACTTGCACAATCATCGTCGTTGGGCTGATATCGACAACCGCTGCGCGGAACGTCTCCACCACGCCCAATATTTCAGCGCGCTGGCTCGGGTCCGCGTTCACCTTGATCAGCGCCAATTCGCGATCGACCATCGGACTGTCGGTCAAATCAACGACTTTAATCACATCAATTAATTTATACAACTGTTTCGAAATTTGTTCAATCGTCTTATTGTCGCCTTTTGTCACAATGACAATCCGGGACAACCCTTTTTCTTCTGACTCGCCAACGGTAATGCTTTCGATGTTAAACGCTCTGCGGGCGAACAAACCGGAAACTCGCTGCATGACCCCCGGCTGATTGTTGACCAGGACGGAAATGGTATGTCTGCGCTCATTCATTCTGCTCATCCCCCATTAACATATCATCAAGTGTGTCTCCAGCCTTAATCATCGGATACACATTCTCTTCCTTCGGAACGACGAATTCGACCAGAACTGGACCATTTGTTTCCAGCGCTTCCTCCCACGCCTGTCTCGCTTCTTCCTTGGTCGTTGCGCGAAGCCCTTTTACGCCGTAAGCCTCTGCCAATTTAACGAAATCCGGGCTGCCGGAAAGATCGATATGACTGAATCGATTGTCATAAATGATCTCCTGCCACTGGCGCACCATGCCGAGCACTTGGTTGTTAATGACCACAATTTTAACCGGGATGTTATGAATCGCGCAGATCGCCAGTTCTTGAGCACACATCTGCATGCCGCCGTCTCCGTTAATCGAAACGACCAGACGGTCCGGGTTGCCGATTTGAGCGCCGATGGCGGACGGAAAACCAAAGCCCATCGTGCCTAATCCGCCGGAAGTGATCCAAGAACGGGGATGATTGAATTTATAGTAGTGAGCCGCCCACATCTGGTGCTGGCCGACGTCTGTCGTCACAATCGCTTCCCCTTTGGTCGTTTCATAAATCATTTCAATGACGTACTGCGGCTTCAGCACTTCATCGCTGTCATTGTAGCGCAGCGGATATTGCTCTTTCATCTCCATCAAGGTGCGAATCCATTCTTCGGAATCAGCCGGTTCCACCTTTTCATTGACCAAGGTCAATACTTCTTTTACGTCTCCAACGCATGGAATTTCGGTTTTAACGACTTTTCCGATTTCGGCAGGATCCACGTCAATATGAGCGATCTTGGCATTCGGAGCAAAGCCTGCCACGTTCATCGTAACCCTGTCGTCAAATCGAGCGCCTACGCTGATGAGCAAATCGCATTGCTGCAAAGCTTTGTTTGCCGTATATGTCCCGTGCATGCCCGGCATGCCCAGCCACAGATCGTTGCCGCTCGGGAATCCGCCGAGTCCGAGCAATGTAGTGATCGTTGGTATGCGGGCTTTCTCAGCAAATTGGATCAATTCTTCGTGCGCGCCGGAGTAAACTACGCCTCCGCCGGCCAAAATGACGGGTTTCTTCGCTTCTTTGATCGCTTTAACCAAGCGATTCACCTGCATCTTGTTCGGATGAACCGTCGGATTATAGCCGCGAATGTATACATTTTCCGGATAATGGAATTTAGTAACTTGGGCAGACACATCTTTCGGAATATCAATCAGAACCGGACCTTTGCGGCCGGTTGAAGCAATGTAGAATGCTTCCCGGATAATGCGCGGGAGATCATTCACGTCTCTGACGAGATAGTTGTGCTTCGTTATCGGCAGCGTAATCCCCGTAATATCCGCTTCTTGGAAAGCATCCGTGCCTATGGCTGACGTAGCTACGTTCCCGGTAATCACTACCAGCGGAACAGAGTCCATGTACGCCGTTGCAATTCCCGTGACGAGATTCGTAGCGCCTGGACCGGACGTAGCAATGCACACGCCGACCTTTCCGGTTGAACGAGCATACCCGTCTGCGGCATGAATAGCGCCTTGCTCATGACGAGTTAACAAATGATAGAAATCCGGATTGTCATGCATCGCATCATAAATGTATAAAACAGCTCCTCCCGGATAACCGAAGACGCATTCGACGCCTTCCAGCAGCAAACATCTCAGCAAAATCTCTGAACCGGTAATTTCATCTGGCTGCAAAAGCTTTTTTCTCAACTCCTCCGGGGGCAACGATTGAAATTTCGTCGCATCCATAAAGCATCCTCCTTACTAGTAGTAGTAAACTTGTCAATCCAGCTCATGACTGGGCAACATCATCGCAATGACGACAAAAAAGGCCATAAAAAACAAAAACCTTTCATCCCCAAACAGCAAACAGGGACGAAAGGATTATCCTTCGTGGTACCACCCAGATTCACCATCACTTCGCAGTGACGGCCTCCGCAGGTTAGATCTCGCGCCCAACGCGCTTGCTTCGCAGCGCTTCATGACATCTAACCCGGGGCATGTTAACGGATGCCCTAGTCCGATTTCCCCTAATAGGCCAGAGCGATGGCTGCCCTGACTTTTCAGGAAAACAGCTCCGAGGTGAGCTCGTTTCAAGGGGTTGCGGTAAAGGTTTCAGCAACGCTCAGCGTTCCTTTACTCTCTGATCGCAAGAGCCCTTCAAACTTCGTCCTCATCACAGCCGATGATCCAATATAGCCATTAATGTTAATATATGATATTAAGTAACATTATATCCACAGCAGTGCATTTAGTCAACAGGAAAATACCTGCATGCTGCATGGGACAACATGGAAAAATAAGCTTTCGGAGAACATGTTGCAAGACTTTGAAGACAAACTGCAATTGTCCAGCAAGCAGCAAAACGCGGCGGAGCAAGCGGTCTATCACCGTAAATGAGCTCCAAATCCGCGTTTGAACCGCATCGTTTCTTAGCTTGCGGGTTACTCCAATGAATCTCGCAGCTAAACGATGATCCGATCAGCTTGCGCTGATTTTTTGCTTGGCAACGTTGGCCAGTTCAGAAAATGCTTTTGCATCATTAACAGCAAGATCGGCCAACATTTTGCGGTTAATTTCAATGCCGGCCAGTTTCAAGCCGTGCATCAATTTGCTGTACGACAAACCGTTGAGACGAGCAGCCGCATTGATGCGCACAATCCAAAGCTTGCGGAAGTCGCGCTTGCGCTGACGGCGGTCGCGGTATGCGTACATGAAAGATCTCATGACTTGTTCGTTAGCAGTTCTAAACAATCTATGCTTTGATCCAAAATAGCCTTTGGCCAGTTTTAATATTTTTT
>CALKAN010000239.1 GCA_937983035.1 uncultured Paenibacillaceae bacterium
CAGCGCATACACAAATTTGTGATAAATGCCCAGCATTAATGCAATTGTGCTTCCGCTGATGCCTGGCACCAGATCTGTCACTCCCATGGCAAATCCGCGAAGCAAATTTCGCCAATCGAACATATAAAATAGCTCCTTTTGTCTTCAGATGTTTTCAACATAGAAAATCATAACCTTTGTCCATAGAACAGCGCAACCCTGCGAGGGGACTATTTTAGTCCCTGCAGGGCTGTTTTGCATGCCGTCTGCTATTTTCCCTTCAACTTCCTTTTCATTCTTCCGCCATATTCTGGCTGGTATAAAGATCTTTCTTTTAATTCTTGTTTATTCTGCTTGTAAGAAAAATACAGGGCTGCAAAAGCTGCTAAAGCGATGACTGCAAGAATGAGATGATGCAAAAACAGTAAATGCATCGATACGAAAAATTGCACTAAAACAATCACGAGAACGAGCGATCCGGCCCAAATGAAGTTGTACGGCTTCAGGACGTGCATTTTTTTATAATTGCCGATAATAAATGAAAAACCAATATCTTTCTTTTTCAGAAAATATGCCAACAATATGTACACCGTGCATAAGCTGGTGTTAGCGAAAATAAAATGCTGCGGTGAAGCTTGAATCTGTTCCAAAGAAGTAAGACCCAGCTCAAAGATGATCACTGAAAAAATAACTTCGACGGCATTGTAAACGACGAAAGTAATGCTGCTGACTAAAAAAGCATAAAACACTGGGTACCTTTTGATCACCATGAGCAGAACCAAAAAACAGACCAAATTTAAAACTGGGAAAAACGGCGTCTCAAGAACAAACCTAAAATAATAACTTAACGTCCCCCAGATCGTGCTGATTCGCCAATTCATCACCATGCGAAACAAGGCAAAGGACAGAACCGTATCTGAAAAATGAGTCATAAATGCCATGATGTAATAAACAATGCCTGCATTCATTCATGTTTCCCTCGTATGTACTCAACTGTTCAATCATTTTACAGAAATCTTTCGTTGCACTGCAAATGACATTGCATGATCCGAAACAGAGCCGCGGCGCTCCACGCATCAGCGTTGCCGCCCCCAGCGGTCATTCCTCAGCATCTTCCTCTCCCGATACAGTTGGTTCTGAACTGGAAGCAGCGATCGCTTTCCTTGCCTCTGCTTCGTGAATGATGTCATTCAAACATGCACGGCAAATCTGCTTTTGTTTGATTGTGACCAAATCATCAAACGACTGACAATAGATGCATCCCGGCGAATATTTCTTCACCATGATTTCTTCTGTTTCCTCATCTGTGTACACTTCAAGTGCATCAAAGATGGAAATCCCCAACATGCTGCGTGTTTCCTGTGGTATGACGACACGCCCAAGTTCATCGATTTTGCGAATGATCCCTGCCGGCCGTCTTCTGGCTGTGCGCTTATGCTCAATCTCGCGCATGGAGTCGGAAACGGAAGAAACCGATGAGCTGACTTGTCCGGAATAAAAGTCGCCGTCGCTGCTGCGGCCTCTTTCAGCCATCTGCTCGGAATGACTTTTCTCCGAGCGGTTTCGCATTCGATTCCTTCCGACAATTTCTTGATAAATGCCCAGCTTCTTTAACCTTATGTAATAGTCCGGAGGATATTTCAAATTCCAATGTTTGATGACGCCTTTCACCTTATATTTCTGAATCCACGCCGTTAAATATTCAATCTTCTTCTCTTTCGGCAGTTGTTCAAACTGTTCATAAGGCAAGATCTCCTTCTCAGCTTCATGCATGCATAAACACTCCTATTAAAACGTTTTCTTTGTCACATCGTCTTCCTTCCCTGAATCCTTCCTTCAACCAACTCATGCAACGGAACCATGCACACATCATTTGTTATAGATACAAAGTCTGCTATGTAAATGCATCAATAGGCTGCAATAACCCTTAAATGTTAAGTTTACACTAAAAGTACATGATGATAAACAGAAAATAACCTGCAAATTCTGCCAAAAACAGCAAACTATTTCTAAAAACTCTATTTTCTAAACAACGCAAACTTTCTTCTCTGAGAAAAGCCGCTTGTTGACACATCAATCCATTGATCGTGAACGACCCGCTCAGCATTTTGCAAAACATAGCTTTGCCACCCGGATCCCATCCATTTCTCCAACTTTTCATTGGCCAGCTTCCAATAGAAAGTTCGTTTTAATGAATCGTGCGCATCGGAAGCGAGCAAATGAATTCCGCCAAGTTTGCATAGTTTCTCAGCCGTCTTTTGCACTTTTCGCCCAAACTGTCCTTCAATCGTAAGGCATGTTGCCTGGCACAATGCTCCAGATTGGATCAATTCATGAATTCTCTCCGGCTCATCGATCACGGCAGGAATTCTTTCAGGATGGGCGATGATCGGCACCAGATCAAGCATGCGCAGCTCGTGAACCCATTCCAGCATTTGATCGTAACTAACCCCGCCTTCGAATTCGATCAACATGTAGCGGGAATGATTGAGCGTTAAAACGTTTCCCTTTTCCCATTCGCGGAAAAAAATGCGATTGATTCGCACCTCTTGTCCGGGCATGATCTTCACCGGTATGCCCTCTTCTTGCAGCCGTTCATTTAATGTACGAACAGATTGTTCGACCGCATCACAGTCATTATAATATTTGGAAGTTAAATGATGCGGGGTTGCAATGATTGCTTGCACGCCCTCATGATAAGCCTGAACTGCCATCTTCACGCTCTCATCCAAATTGCTCGGGCCGTCATCCAGAAACGGAAGAATATGTGCATGAATATCGATCATCGGTTAGAAACACCTGCCTTATGCCGGCATTGCAAAGATCGGACGAAAACCGTGCAGATCATTGTGATATGTAATCCGAATATAGGCATATTTCTTTAATATATTCATAATATCACCTAATCTTCCAGACCTATTCTATTAAAGAATATGATACATTATGTATCTATGTCAATGGTTATTCTCATTTTCATAGAATAATTGTCTTGTCTTGGATGCCGCTTCCGCCGCTTAAAGTTTGCTCCAAACCCTATAGATAACGCCCATGCTGGGCGTACTAAAAAAGTGGCACCCATCAGGTGGATGCCACTTTTTTTAATTTACCGGGTTTTGTCCCAGCCTCTCTGTTGAAATCATTTCATTTCTTCTACATAAATATGGGATGGATTTAGTACAGCAGCTGATAAAGACGATAGATGATGACAGCAGCTTGCGCGCGATTGGCCGGTTCGTTCGGTCCAAGCTCTCCATCAGACGCACCGCTGATTATGTCTTCTCGCACAGCAAGCGCCAAATCTTCGATCATTCCCTCATACACGTCATCCGTATCGTTATAACTGCTGAAGTTAGCATCTGCGTCTACCTTGCCTAACAGCGGCAAATGCTGCTGCAAGACGCGGGAGATAATCACCGCCATTTCCGCACGGGTCACCGGATCATTCGGAGCAAATAGATTGTCTCCTTTTCCGTAAATTAATCCTTGGGCATAAGCAGATGCAATGTAAGGCTGGTACCAGCTGCCGTCAGCAACATCCGTAAACGGTTCGACAGCATCCTCATCGTACACTTTCAGCAACTGAACAAGCATCGTGGCAAACTCTGCGCGCGTCAGCGTCGCCAGCGGATCAAACCCGCCTTCCAGCCTGCCGTTCAGCACGCCTTTCGCTCCCAGCTCCTGAATGGCTTGATTAGCCCAGCTGACCAGATCCCCATCTTTAAAGTGCACCCGGTTATCTGCTGCGGCATACACCGAGAAGGAATTGGTGTCTGCAACGAACATGCCCGTTTCCGAATCATATTGACCGCCGACATTTTCTAAACGGCCGTCGTTCATGCGGAACATAGTCAAGAACGAACTTGAACGGCCGACTCCATCAAGCTTAATGCCGACTCTGAATTGACGTCCGCCGAATGGCTGCAACACGTTTCCGTTGCCGTCCTCAGCTCTCATTTCGCGGGCAGCGCGGATCGAATTGCTGATTGTTGTTTCCGGCACCTGTTCAATCAATTCTACGATAAATGAAACATCGCCTGCATCAACCAAATGTTCGATCGGTACAGAGAGAAGTCCGCCTCCAACGATCACAGTAACTCGAGTCGCCCCCATCGCCTTCGCACGTTTGATCGCTTCTGCAGGGACGACTACAACATATTTCCGCACCTGCTCGGAATCATCCGGAACGTGAATCACCCATTCGTATTCAAATCCATAGGAATTGTTCACCCCATTGGCTGCCTTTTCCATCACCAGCTGTCGAAGGTGATCGTTCTCTTCCAAAGCTTGAATGAGCGCATTCGCATCGAGATTAAACACCGCTGTCGAATCCTTGACTTCAGGATCGCCGCTCACCGTCATCTCTGCCAGTTCTCTCCACGCGCCCTCCACTGTTGATACGAGCCTTTTCGCATGGGGAGCCCGTTTGGTCACGCCGTCATCATGCTGTCTCAACCAGTCGAGAATCGCTTGAATGCGTTCCAGAATGATATCGATAAATTCAGGCGGCAGCGGATTGTTCTCCACAGGCATATCAGGCGGTGTTACCGGCGGCGTTACCGGAGGAATGTACACTGGAGGCCTGCTTCCTCCGCCTCGATCACTAATTCCGATAAAGAAGGCAGCCGCAAGTCTCAAAACTCTGTATCCAGGATCGACGGTTTCTCCTGAAGGCGTCTTAGCATCAGCAACGTTAATCGCAACATCCAAAATATCTCTTAAAGTAATGTTATAATAACTCAAAATTTTCGCTGTAGCATTTGACTCTTTCAGTTCGTCTACAGTTTCAGCGTACTTGTTGAAGTTAGCGATAAAACGTTTAAGCTCTTCAACAATGCTCTTTTTTCCGTCAATCTTCGTCTTGATTGCCTTTTCCAATTCTTTGGCAAAATGACCTGCATCCGCTTTCGTAATTTCGGACACACCGTTTTGCACCCCGGCAATCTTTGCAATCGCATTCAAAGCGCCTCTCAATTTTGGATCTTTCTTGATCTCATCTAACGCGCTGAAATTCGGGTCATAGCTCATCGCAGCTATGTGCAGCCCGATCATGACAAGAGCTTCTTTGCTCACGCTGTCTCCAAGTTCACTGTTTTCATCCAGTTTAGGCTGAAGCTTTGCCCACAACGGATCGATAACCTTCTCATATTCGCTCCGTTTTGTAGCATCAGAATCATAAGCAGCCTTAATCTCTCGGATCCGTTCTCTCGCTTGTCGGACCGCCTTTTGGTCATCAGAAGGCAAATTCTGATAGTATTCGTAAAGATCGTTCGCACGGTCATGT
>CALKAN010000240.1 GCA_937983035.1 uncultured Paenibacillaceae bacterium
GGCGCCGCCCAAAGCGCTGGCGGGAAGCAAAATGCGGTGATCCGGACCGCACAACAGACGGATCACGTGCGGCACAACCAGCCCTACAAATCCGATCGTGCCTGAAACAGCAACTCCCGTTCCTGTCATCAGCGCCGCTAACCCCAGCAAAATGAAGCGAGTTTGATTTACCGGCACGCCCGAGCTTTTCGCTTGGTCATCTCCTAACAGCATCATATTTAATTCCCTTGCAAAAAATGAAGCGATGATGACTGAAACAACGATAAACGGCAAAATTAATTGGACATGCTCCCAAGTTCGGGCTTCCAACCCGCCTTGAAGCCAAAATACGATGCCCCGCAAATCTTGTTCGTTCGGCGCGCTCGCAACAAAGACGCTGATAATTGCAGACAAAAACAAATTCATTCCTAATCCGATCAACAATAAGGTGGAAACAGAAGACTTGCGGCTCGCTTGCCATATCGTCAAGATCACCAATATCGCAATCAACGCGCCGGCAAAAGCCGATCCTGGCAGCATCCACTTGCTAAGCTGCGTCCAACCGAAAAAAATAGCCAATACCGCGCCGACAGCTGCTCCGCTGGATACGCCGATAAAACCGGGTTCGACGAGCGGATTTCGAAACAGCCCTTGCATGATCGCGCCTGAAATGCCCAGCGCCGCTCCGACAAGCGCGCCGACGAGCACGCGAGGCAGACGAATGTTCAACACGACGACGGCATCGCGTTCGCTGTATTGCTGCTGCCCCATGCTGTTTGCTGCCGCATCCCAAATCACTGCAAGCGTATGCTTAAAAGGGACGGTAACAGGTCCGACAGATACGGCTAACAAGATGACGAACAACAATAAAACAAATAAACTCCCTAAAATGAGCATGCTTTTCATGCGATTCGGTTTAAAATTCAGCTTCGTTTTTTGCTGCAGTTGTCCATTGACCGCATTTTTCACGCAACGCACCACTTTCCCCAATGACAATAATTTAATCGAAGTAAAATATGTTTCCCTAGGTAAACTTATTGTTGCCATTATAAAACATGACAAAAACGACTGTCAACTGTTTATTATGATTGAACAAGCTGTCCCGACTTGGACAGCCTGCATCCTGCAATTGTGCTCTTCATCATTGCGCTTACGATGTGCTTCCTGTTTTAAAAGGCACTGCTTTCCCGTACGTGATTGTTCTCCACAACCACTCCATCGGCCCCTGTCGAAACTTTTTCAGCCAATAATGACTAAAAACCGTCTGCAGAGGAAAAACAACGAGACAAATGAGCGTTCCCAAAACCAAATTCATTTGGCCAAACCATCCTAAACCTGCATACAGTCCCACGCCGATCAACGACTGGATCAAATAATTGGTCAATGCCATGCGGCCGGCATAACTAAACGGTTTGAAAAGCCTTCTCCAGCGCGCTCGTTCAAGGAGCAATGCGATGCTGGAAATATAAAACAGGGAAAGAACCGGACCGCTCATCGTAACGAAAAACTGCTTAGCGGCTTCTTTCGCTGATCCGGAAAAAAACAGATCGAAATGGATCGCCGCAACCATGCCCAACAGCGGCAGGGAAAGCAGCAGGCATATGAGCCAAAGCCGTTGAATCCATCTTCTGTTCATCGATGTTTGCTCGAATAATTTTTTCTTTCCCGCATACAGCCCCATTAAAAACATAAACATGACCGCCAGCGCGGCAAAAGGCAAGTTAAGCAGCATCGGCACAACTTCTTCCGTCCACCTGTATGCGAGCCATTCTGCATAGCCTGCTTCCCGATAAACAGTGATCGCTTCCTGGATCTTAGCTTCCCCATCTGCTTGCAAATTTACGATATAGCTTTCCATCAACGAAATCGACAACGCGTTGAGCAGCAAGATGCCTGTCAGCAAAACGAAGAAAATGAAGATCCATATGAGAATGGTCCGCGGCTTGCATCGATAAAACAAGAGCAATGCGAACCCGGCCAATGCGTATGTCAGCAGGATGTCTCCATACCAAAGCAATATAAGGTGGGCAGCGCCAAACAACGCCAGCGCCCCCAATCGCCTTGCAAAAAGACGACGCGGCCTCAGCCCTTTCTGTTCCGCGCGCTGCATAAACAAATAAAAACCGAGCCCAAACAAAAACGAAAAGATCGTGAAAAATTTCCCCTCTACAAACATGTCAAAAAACAAGCGGATCCACCGGTCGATTCCCGTATATTCATAGGAATAAAAATGCAATTCCGCTGTCAATACCGGCCATTGAAATGCCGGCATATTCACGAGAAAAATGCCGAAAAGCGCAAACCCGCGAATGATGTCCAACGCTTCGATTCGTTCATTAAGCTGCACCGGACCTGCTCTCAACGTTCATCCTCCTAACTTCAGCCTGTCCACAAGCTTGTTTTGCCTTGCAAGCGCAACTTCTTTGATTAAATTATCAATGTTTTCAAGCCAGAAAGCAAGCAGTTGCATGATTTGTCAAATTCTTACGGCACATATAAAAAAAGCCATGCACTGGCATGGCTGCAGAACTGAATTCGTTTTAATCCGTTCTTTTTTGCGCTTTAAACGGCTTCACCCCGCGTCATTCAACTTCTATTCTTCCTTCTCATCCAACCTGCGGCGGCTGCTCCAACAGCCAGCGTCGCAAGAGACGACATCAGCGCACTGCGCCTGTTCATCTTTCTCATCGGCATTTGTCTAAGAAACCTGCTGCTTCTCAGCCAAGCCATCATTCGATCCATTTTTTCTGTCACCGCCTTGTTATAAAATGATTTTGCATGGCATGCATGTTTAGTATGCTGCCGACGAAGCAAGTCATCCTAGTGGACAACTTCCAACCTGCTGCATTGCGGAATCTTGGCAGCCCGTGCGCATCATCTGCATGCTCGCCATGCCGTTCCATAACTTTGAAACATTTCAAGGAAACATCTATAATTTGAAGAAGATGGATCTGAAAGGAGAGATAGAACGATGTCAAAAGCAGAAACATTTATTCAAAGCTGGATGAGCCATCGCCAAGCATTGCTTGAATTGTTGGAACGCTTAAGCGATGAACACCTTAACTTCCGTCCATGGGAAAAAGGTATGTCTCTTTCAGAACTCGTGCTTCATATTTCCGCTTCCTCAGAGATGTTCTCAACGATCGTGCAGACAGGCTCCTTCAAACAGCCGGCATCGCATGAAGTCAATTCTGTGAGCGAACTGAAACAAGTCGTCCAAGCC
>CALKAN010000241.1 GCA_937983035.1 uncultured Paenibacillaceae bacterium
GCTGCAAATACAAGCTTCTCGGCTCTACGTGCTGCCCATGAGACTCCCAATATCCGTCCGGCCCGCGCTTGCCTCCGTCATCTTTCTTGCCGACATGGCCGATCGCCCAGTTTTGCGCCGTAGGCGGCTGGTGGGCAACCAACACTCCTTCCGTATTCCAAGCGACGTAATTCGCGCCCGCCCAGCCGTGTCCTGTGCCAAGATTCAGTCGATTCATCAATGCGATTTCATCATGCACGTTATCGTACAAGCCGCCGGTAGACCAGCGATGGTGCGGTTCGCTCCAAGTCAAGGCATTTTCTCCGACACTGTCCAAAAAGACGTTTGGGCCGGTCACGCGAGCACCAAGCGCGAAGCCGTGCCGATTATTGAGCACATAGCTTCTCTGAACCAACGCAGATTGTCCAAGCAAATAAAAACCGTAGCGCCCGGCATATACATTCGTTTCCAAAAAAGTACGCCCTGTCGAATCATACCCTTTTCCGCTGTAAAACTTCCGATCCGCTATTAAGCTCGAGCTGTCTTGGATCGTCACCCATTTCGATCCTTCTCCAGTTCTAAACGCTCCGAGCGTCGTGTAAAAATGCTCTGCCGTGACATTGCGAACCCAAGCATTTTTCAAATGGTTCAATTCCAGAAATTCATCCGCATGCCTCGTATCATCGACGCCATTTTCGTTCGGTTTCCAATAAGAGATCGCCCTTAAATGTTCGACGCCCACTTGCTCAATGCGAAGCGGGTCATCCATCTTAAAGATCGTACCGCCGCCCCATTTGCTTTCGATGGCGTTTACGATCGAACCGTCAATCGTTATTTCATTTCCGTTGATGTCCACAATCTCATATTCATATTCTAAAGTAAACGGCGTCCATTGATTAATCGTTCCGCCATCCGCCCGCGGCGGAATGCGATCCATGCCGATTTCGCTGATCCATTCTTGATTCCCTACCCGATACAATGCAATGGAATCTCCGACTTCAAAAATATCAGGACGATCTACATGAAATTTATTGGCACCGACCGGCACATATTTATCGGTAATAAACGCACGGTGCTGGTGCTGTACTTCCGCGCCTTTAAATCCATTGACCTTAAGGATCGTTCTCCGGCGCTGTCCTGTCGCCAACAAAACCGTTGCCTCTTGCTCTTCAACTAATTTTTCAAGCTTTTGCTTGAACTGTTCCAGCGTAAGCGCTTCTTCCGGATCCAGCCACATCTGTTTGAAATCGCCTTGTCCCTCGCCGCGGAGCACGACGCCGCTTGCACGAATGTTTAGCGAGCCCTCGATTTCATAAACGCCTTTTTTTAGCAGCACCGCTCCCCGAAAACCATGCTCATCCAAGGGCAATTCAGATACTTCATTAATCGCGGCTTGAATTCTCTCCGTGTCATCGCCTGGTCCGGGTTCTACCGTCACTTTCACCGGAACATCAGGAATTGCAACGCCTCCGCCCATATAACCTGCAGTGGAAAAATCAGGCAGACGATTCCCCTTGTAATCCGGCACGTAAACCATGCGTCCATCGTCGCCAAGAAAAGCTGCTTTGCTGCTGTTTTCTTTAAATTCATCGATGACCGAAAAATAGAACAGGTCGATCTCCTCGTATTTATCTCCCATTGATAACGTAACTATCATGCGGTAATTGCCTTCAGCTTCTGCCTGACCAGGCACGTCAATCACCGTCTGTTCATCCGCGTGAAAAATGTGCCCTTCCACTTCAGCAAAGACCTGATTGGTCCCGTCGTGAATGACTTGAATGGAAGCAGTGCCTGTCCATGCCGCTCGAAACACCACTTGAGGGAAAGCATCTCCGGGCTGAAGAATGGCCGGATAACCGATGCGAATGTCCATCGAGTCATGCTCGATCCCGACATCCGTCTCTTCTTCAGGAAGCGGTTGGTCCTCAAATGCAATGTTCTCAACCGCTGCATCTTCAATATGATTTTCACTCGAGTGAATCATTGTTGATGGTTCCTCCTCGCAACTTGTCAATAATAAAAACGTTATCATAAAAAAGCATAAAATCAATAGTTTTTTGCAAGTGATGTTCAATTGACTTCCCCCCTCCTTGCATCTTCTTCAATCTTGCCAAATCATTCGGACATTGTTAACATTTCTGGATACGATTGCATTGCAG
>CALKAN010000242.1 GCA_937983035.1 uncultured Paenibacillaceae bacterium
TTCGATGCCAGTTACGCAATGAATTCACCCTCCTTTTCGCCGGAAACGGAACCGATCACAAATACGGAACGGCCCAGCTGCTCCCACTGCGTCTTCCTCGCCTGCTGCGCGGGACTCAGCTTCTGCCCGCTCTCTCCCGGAACAACGAGCGAATGGAGCTTCCCGGGAGCGGCATAGAAATGAGCTTCTGATTGAACGTGATGCGCATGAAATCGTTCTGTTTGTTCAGTTCCGGCCGCTGCATCCAACGCGAATGAATGTTCCGACGAAATCGCCGGCAGCTTGGCAAAAATGCCGATCAAGCGGCAGCGCTCATAAATGTCGCTCGGCACGGCTGCCAGCAGCTGCTCCCAGCGCAGCGCGCCGTTTCGCTGACAAAGCGATAATTGTCGCAGCATTTGCCGGCCATTCTGTTTGCTGCCAGGAGGGATATAGCAAATTTCCTTGCCTTGGCACAATAACAGTCCAGGATAGCGGCCCTGTTTCCATGCTTGTTCCAATAGTTCCGCCGCCATGCGCACGCATGCTTCAAACTTCTCATCCTGCTCTTCCCATTTTTCGTCCGAGGTTTCCGCAGCAGCAAACGCATCCAATACGAGAATGGCGAATCCGCTTTGCTGCTTCTCCGGCACCATCGTCTTCAGCGACAACGTTCGCGCCGACGCCTTCCAGTGTATGCGGTTGAAAGGATCCCCATGCTGATAATCCCTCACCGTCTCCGGCACTTCAGTTTCCTGCGCCGAATAGGCTGCGCGCACCGAACGATCCCTGAGCACTTGGCGCAGCTGCTCGCATGCCTTCTCATCTGACAAGCGGGGATAGACGTAAGCTTCAAAGTTTGCCGGAACCGTTTTTTTGCGAATGACCCACCCGAACACATCCATTAAATAAATGTGAATCGAATCAGACTCCAGCTTGCCTCTCACGAGCCGGTCCGTTAAATAACAATATTCAAAACTGCGCTTCAATCCCGGGAAAATCGGCATCTGATGCAAGCCGTCTTCCACGCCGATCCATGCGAGCGGAAGAAGAGGCGTGCGAAGCCGGACCGTCACTGCCGCGGCATCTCCTTCGTAATAATGCAGTTGATCAGCGCTTGCAGACGCCTCAATGTTTCGCATCGGAAGACACTGAACATACAGCAAATACCCGATCAGCACCGCCCCGCTTCCCCCTAAAAACCATGCCGCAAATCCGCCGTATCGAAATCCCAGCCACAACACGCCGATCCACATCAGCGCGATCAAGCTGAAATTCACCCATCTGCTCATCTTGCCGCCACCTCGGCATATTTTAAAGAAGGGATCGGAATTTTGCCCGCCATCTCTCGCAACAGATGGGCCGTGCTATTTCCAGGCGGCACCGCATCTGCAGCCATGATGACCCGGTGGAAGAGGACAGGCTCCAACATTTCCAAAATATCGTCCGGAATCACATATCTTCTTCCCTTTAACAGCGCATTCGCTTGGGCCGTTTTCATCAGCGCCAGCGATGCTCTCGGACTCGCCCCCAGACGAAACAGCCTGCGATCCCGCGTCATGCCGACGATTCTCACAATATACTCTTGCAAAGTAGAATCGATATATACGTTCTGCACTTGCTGCTGCAGCTTCAGCCATTCATCGATGACAATGACGGGCCTCAAGCGGTCCACGGTGTGCAATTCACTGCGCTGCTGCAGCATGCTCAGCTCATGTTCCGGCTTCGGATAACCTAATTGAATCCGCATGAGAAACCGGTCCATCTGCGCTTCGGGCAGCGGATACGTCCCTTCGTAATCGATCGGATTTTGCGTAGCCATGATCATAAACGGCTTCGGCAGCGGATACGTTTTGCCGTCAACCGTCACCCTTCTTTCCTCCATTGCCTCCAGCAGCGCTGCCTGTGTTCTGGGCGCGGTGCGATTGATTTCATCCGCTAAAACGATATTCGCCATCAACGGTCCTTCCCGAAACTCGAACTCTCCTTTTTTCGGATGATACCAAGAGATTCCAGTAATGTCCGAAGGAAGCAAATCGGGCGTGAATTGAATCCGGTTAAACTTGCAGCCAAACGATTTGGCCAAAGCCTTTACGAGCGTCGTTTTGCCGACGCCGGGCACATCATCCAACAGCACATGTCCGCCGCATAAAGCAGCGATGAGCATATGCTTCACGGCTTCGCGTTTGCCAATCAGCACTCTTTCAATATTTGCAATGATTCTCTCAGCCATTTCGTGCGGTTGTTCAAATAGAGATGTTTGCATCGATGGAAATCCTCCGTTTCAACAATCATTTCTATCTATTTTTTCCATCGAGCTAGATTTTTAGACATAGAAAACAAGTTCAGGATAGCTGAGATTCACGCGATAATGCGTCGGATTCATTTCTACTTCGTCGATCGCGGCATTCATTTGGTTTGCCCATTCTCTCAGCGGCACCATTAACATGCCGTCTTTCACATGCATCAAAGGCATAGAAACGATCGATGCCGGTTTGCCTGATCCCAGCGCCGGCATGGTCATCGTTCGACCAGTCACGTCATATTCGATGAAGCGAAGCCCCATTTGAACGACGGCTTTTTTCTCTTTTTCCTTCCAAAATATTTTCGCTCCTGTCATCTCATGCAAGCGCCTTGCCGGCACATAGAGACGCCCGTTCCATAATTCATAGTCATCCGCGGCAAAGCGGACCGCTGCCCCCGGCAACTCAATGCTCAAAGGCGGAAGCACTTGCTTCAACCGTTCATCGGCCGCTTCCTTCTGAACAGTTTTCGCATCTTGCTTATCCGCGCTCAAAACACGAACGTTTGCTTCTCCCGGCACAGACACTGCTTCATTGCCAACAGCAGATATTTTCCCGCTGCCTAAAACGAGCGCAGCTTCGTTTCCTAAGACCGGCCAGACTTCTTTATTCATATTTGCGCTGTCGTGATTTGCAAGCAGCGCGTCTTCATGGACCATGGACAATAGATGCCGGAATCGTTCCGGACTCGTCTCCCGCGAATGTCGCAGTTTCCCCAGCGACTGCATGACAGGTTTCGTCTTTTCCGTAATAACTGCAAACTGATAGCCGCATCTGCGAAAATAAGCGATGATTTCCGGCAGCGCTTTGACGGTCTCTTCCCGCCTGCTGCTGTCGTGCATTAACACATGCATTTCATGTTTTAACGGAGCGCTCTTTACATTGGCGATCATTTCTTCCGCCGTCACCCCGGGTCTTCTGGCATCGCCGCTGTCAACATTCCAATCATAAATTTGATAACCGGCTTGATCCATCAAATAGATATAAAATGGATCGAGGTGACCGTGGCTGCCGCCTGGAGTACGGACGATTTTCGGCGAAATGCCGGCAACTTGCTGCAAAATCCGTTCGGTTTGTCGAATTTGCTTCCAATAGCCCGCAAAATCTTGATACAATTCCTCGTATTTGTGATTATACGTATGGTTTCCAATGGCATGTCCTTCTTTGACGATTCTTTGAACGATTTGAGGATTCGCTTCCGCTGCTTGACCAAGCACAAAGAAAGTAGCCGGAACGCCCTCTTTTTTCAAAATATCTAAGACCTGCTCCGTCACTTTGCTGGGCCCGTCGTCAAAAGACAAGTAAACCGTCGGCTGCTCAGGCACGTGATAATCTCTTTCCTTCATGATCTTTTGGCCTGATTTCAATTGTTCGTAATCATCCAACCAAGCGAATGCGGCATCATCCGCCTCGGAAACAGTGAAGGCTGTCTCCCTATGTTTTGCTTCAAAAGCTGCAAAGCCTGTCCGATCCGCCTCATTAGCTGCAGAACCGCCTGACTCCATTTCTTCCTCGTACAATGCTGCAGCATTGGCATGTTTCTTCGCCTCATCGTATATGTCGTCATATTGCTCGTCATAAACGGAAGTTGTGACAGATTTCGCATCGGCGTGCAAATCATAATGCGGAAAAAAAACAATCAATGCATTGAGAGAGATAAATAGAACGTTCATCACTTTCTTGCCGAATGTCATACGGATCTGCCTCCCTGATCTCTATGAAATGGATTTACTAGAATATATGTCGGACGACAGAAAGATATGACGAAGCTCTTGCATGACAAATTCTCGCTGCATGCAAACTTTTAAATGAATCATCAGCAGCAAAAAGAGCACCTGCTCTTTTTAAAATAAAAGAGAGGTGCTCATGAAAGAATCATATTCAGATTGTCAAAAAATGAACTCAACCGACAATTACCATTCAAAACCGATCGCATTCAAAAACGCTTTTGCAATCACTGCATGGCCCGCCAAGCTGGGGTGAACCCGATCTGCGCACAAGGCCAGCGGGGAAACGTGTTTCATATATTCGTCAAATGCTTGCTGCGTATCTACTAAAATGGCATCGTATTCAGCAGCCAGCTTTTTAACGACTTCACCGTACTGGTCCATCATTTTGCGCATCGGATCTTCTTTATTCGGTTCCAAAAAATACGGAGTCATCAGCACGAGGCCTTTCAGCCTGGAACGAGTTTTTTCCAACAACTCCCGGTATGTATCTTCATATTCTTCAATGTAAACGCTCCGCTCCGGCATGCTCGGGGAATCAAATTGCCGCCACACGTCGTTGATGCCAATTTTCACTGAGAGCCAGTCTGGATTTAAATCCAATACATCGGTCTGCCAGCGCTCTTTCAGATGACGAACCGTATTTCCGCTGATGCCCATGTTCGTAATGCGAATCGCGCGATCCGGATACGCAGCTTGCAGCATCGCATCGACTAAAGAGACATACCCTCTGCCCAGCGCATCTCCTTTGCCCTCCCCGATGGGCCGTGCCCTTCCCACATCGGTAATCGAATCTCCGATCATAACTAATCTTTGCCCGTCTTGGATTTTCATGTCCGTTTCCTCCTCATTGTTTTTTTGCAGTGCACATGAAATTGTTTTCATGCTCGTCCCCTATTTTAATGGATAAGATTCGTTTTGTCTCTGTTGTTTTGACTTTTTTTCGCCTTTCATGTCTGCAAAAACAAAGAAATGCAACAGCGGACAATGTGGTATAATGATGGATGCATGCGCGAAAACAGCAATCAACGAAACGTTAAAAGGGGAATCGATATGCTTAAGATTCGACTGATCGCCGCTGTCATCTTCATCACAGCATTCATTGCCGGCTGCACGATTTCACCGCCCCCTCCTCCGGAAGACGCTGTCTTTCTCAAAATCAATTATATGAACCAAGCGGATTTCAACGCACGCTACGGCAACTTTATTCGAAGCCAAGTGCCTGAATTGGTCTTCGAAGTGATTCCGAATGATTGGGCCAAAGAAGAGGACAGTTTTGCCGATTTTATCAAAAAATACGATCTGGACATCGTCTTTATGGACTATAACCAATACGTGGAAATCGCAAGCCAAGATCTGCTTCTGGAAGTGGACGTGAAAGACATTAACGGGGCGGAGAGCATCCCGGAACAATTCCTTGCCTCTTTCCGCATGGATGACGGCGCTTATTACGCGCTGCCAACCGATTACCAAACCCCGGTCATCTTTTACAATACGTCCGTGTTTAACCGGTACAATGTTCCGTATCCGGATGATCAGATGACTTGGCAAGAAGTGTACGAGTTAGCCGCGCGCTTCCCGATTGAGCAAGGCCTAAATCCTTTTTACGGCGGTCCTGCGGAATACGTGCTGCAAAATATCGCTTTAACGCTTGGCGGGAAAATTTATAAAGAAGACATGACCGGGCTGCGAATCGGCGAAGAGCCGTGGAAAGAAGCTTGGATGTTAACCGCCAAAGCGTATGCAGATGAAGTGTTCAAACGGTCGCAGATCGGGTTCGAAGAATTTGTCATCGGACGCACGGCAATGTTCTACAACAATGCGGTCGCCATTGAGCCGATGCGCAAAAAATCCAATTCGGTTCCGGTGCAGATCGTCACTCAACCGGTGCATCCGGACAAGCCGGACGAATTTCCGTTGTTCCACGTCAATCTGTTCGGCATAGCCGCAAGCACGGATCATCCTGAGGAAGCTTGGGAAGCCGTGAAATGGATCGACGAGCTGACATTTCAAGTGCCGCGCGGCAACATTCCGGCACGGGTGAAAGAATGGGAGCATCGATTCCGCATCGATCTTTCAGCGACTTACAAATTAAAGCTGCCTGTCCGCCAAGATGACACGATCAGACAAGCAGCAGTAGAACTTTCCGATAACTGGAATGCGGAATGGCAGCTGTACCACCAGCCGTTGTTCCAGCGGCTCCTGCAAAGCGCAATTGAACAACCAGAAATGTCTGAACGGATTTTCCAGCAATTCGTGCGCGAATCAGAAGAAACGTGGCAGAAGTACCTTTCAAGAGACAAAGACTAATTCACTTGATGGATCGGGTCGCCTGCCAAGAAGCGGCTTACATTCAGCACGGCCGTTTCCATCAGCCGGGATCGCGCCTCTTTCGTCGCCCATGCGATATGAGGCGTGATCACGCAATTGCGCGCGCGAAGCAGCGGATTGTCCGGTTCAGGCGGCTCGCTGGACAATACGTCCAGGCCTGCTCCAGCAATTCTTCCTTCATTCAACGCATCTGCCAAATCTTCCTCCACGATGAGTTTCCCTCGCGCCGTATTGATCAAGAAAGACGTCTTCTTCATTTTCGCGATCGTTTCCTTATTGATCATTCCAGCAGTCTCATCAGTCAACGGACAATGCAAACTGACGACATCCGCTTCCGCCAAAATCTCCTCCATTTCAGCCCACGCAAAACCCGGCAAGTCGGTGTTTCCTTTGCGCGAACGGTTATGGGCCAGCACCCGCATCCCGAATGCGGCAGCGATTTGCGCGGTTTGTTCCCCGATTGTGCCGTAGCCGATAATGCCGAACGTTTTCCCTTTTAATTCGACCAACGGCGTTTTCCAAAAACAAAAATCCGGTTGGTTTGACCATTCCATCCCGCGCACGGCTTCATTGTGCAAACCGGCATGATGACACAATTCCAACAGCAAGGCAAATACAAGCTGGGCAACCGAATCCGTGCTGTAAGCCGGAATGTTCGTTACGACGATCCCGCGCTCCGCAGCGGCTGCAACATCCACCACGTCATAGCCTGTTGCCAGCACGCCGATGTAGCGCAGCTTCGGCAATTGCTTGATCGTTTCCGCCGTCAACGGCGTTTTGTTCGTGAGCACCAGTTCGGCGTCTTTCGCTCTCTCCACGATCAGCTCTTTCGGCGTGCGATCATATACGACTGCGCCGCCCGCTGTTTTCTTCAGTTCCTCCCAGCTCAAATCTCCTGGATTTAACGTATAGCCGTCCAATACAACAAGACTCATCGCTCATTCCTCCTCTTTCCGCGGGCATTCTGTCTGTTCCTCTTTTTAAAACGCAACCGTCATTTGCCGGAACATGACGTCCCGCTTACCCTTAAACGCTTCCAAATGGATGCGCTCCATTGCTTAATTCCAAACTTGCGTTCATCCGCATCTTTTGATCAAAATGGCTGCACTGCGCATGCCGCCTGTCGCTGCGCAAACCTTTTGTGTGCTAACTTTGAGCCAACTATGTAAAACTTCACGTGCTGCCTCTAGTATAGCATACAACCCGTTTGCGGCAGACAAACAAGGAAAAATTGCTGCATGTGTCAGCGCGCTTGTCATACTCTGATTCCGCTGCGGAATTGCCATGGCAAAAATCGTCGAATAAATGCCAGAAACAGCACTTTTTTGAAGAAAATTTGAGTTTCCGCAAAATGCAGTGAATCGGGTTATAAATCAAGGATGATCC